>JAGQRA010000744.1 GCA_020425885.1 Planctomycetota bacterium
CGGAGTACGTGCTGACGACGACCCGGGTCGCGCCGGACGTACTCATCGAAGTGGTCGAGAACGAAGTGAACCGACGAGCGAGCAAGATCATGGAGACGACGGCGACGAGGTTGCGGCGTGAAGGGCGTGAGGAAGGGCGTGAGGAAGGCCGTGAGGAAGGGCGGGCCGCCTTGCTGATCCGCCTGCTCACGGCGCGGTTCGGTCCCCTTCCGGCCGAGACCGAGCAGCGCATCCGCCATGCGTCGGCGGAGGAGTCCGATCGCTGGGCTTTGCGCCTGCTCGACGCTGCCGAACTCGACGACGTCTTCGACGCACCCGGCGACGATTGAGACGTCGCCGCACGCCTCGGTTAGCACGCCGGCTGTCACCCCACCCGTTTCGCCCTCCTGGGGCCGTGTCCTCGGACTGTTTGGTGTTGACGCCGACCCCGACTCTGTCTCTACTCGCCGGACCACCGGAGAGGTGGCAGAGTGGCCGATTGCACCGCCTTGCTAAGGCGACGTACCGGTAACGGTACCGGGGGTTCGAATCCCCCCCTCTCCGCCAGTTTTCCCCCGTGAAAGAGCCCCGCCTCGCCGCGGCGATGCCCCCTCGGATCGCCGCCCTGATCGCCATCGCTGGTGTCGGCGCAGGCGCCTGCGCTGGCCCCGGCCCGGCCACCGTCATCGCGAATCCGCAGCAACATCGCTGCTTCCTCGATGGCGTGCAGCAGCAACGCCGTCACGTGCCGTTCCGATTCTATGGCACGAGCCGCATCGACGTTGTCCCGGCCGATGTCCGCGGCCGACCGGATTGGAGCCGGCGACCCGGGTCGATCGCGGTCCAGCTGTCACCGCCGGTCAGCCCGTGGCTGTTCCCGCTCGACTTCTTCGCCGAGATCTACGAACGGACCGCCAACGGACCGGGCGATGCGACCGTGACCGTCGCCGCCGAACCGATCGCGCCGGAGATGCAGATCGACCCCGAGGCGCGGCCGGCCGGCATCGACGAACTGAACCAGCGCGCCCACGCGGCCCGGATCGCGCGATGAAGCCTTTGGCGTTGCCCGATCCGGGAACGCACGCCCTCATCCACGGGCTCGGACGCTTCGGCGGCGGACGCGAGGCGGTGCGCTACCTGGCCCGCCGCGGTTGCCGCGTCCGGGTCTGCGATCGGAGCGCCGCCGACGACCTGGTCGCGGTGCAGAGAGCACTGCGCGAACACGACGTCGACTGGCAGCTGGGTCGCGAGGACGAGGCGCTGCTCGACGGCATCGAGCTGTTCGTCGCCAACCCGGCGGTGCCGGCCGAACACCCGCTGCTGGCAGCGGCGAATCGGCGCGGCATCGCGGTCACACAGGAACTCGACCTGTTCCTTGCGGCCTATCCCGGCCGCGTCGTCGGCGTCACCGTTACCAACGGCAAATCGACGACCGCGACGCTGCTGCACCGCGCGCTTCGGCGAGCCGGGGTCGACGTCCTGCTCGGCGGCAACATCGGTCACAGCCTGCTGGCCGAAGAGGCCCACTGGCGGTCGCCGCAGATCGCCGTCGTCGAGATGTCGAGCTTCCAGCTCGAACGCCTCGCGGCGACGGCGACCGTGCACGGCGCCGTGTTCGCGCGTGTGCTCGAGGACCATCTCGACCGCCACGGCACGTTGGCCAGCTACCGCGCGGCGAAGGGACGGCTGGCCGCGGCCGCCCGTGACTTCGTGATCCACTGTGCCGAGGACGAGGTCGCCGCGGCCTACCCCACGCCGGCCGCGCGCCGACTGCGCTACGCCCTGTGCGAGCCGGCGCCGGCGAGCGCCGGACTGAGCAGTGGCTTCATCGCGACGCGGGTCGGCGCGACGGCCGCAGAGGTCATCGTGCACCGCGACGCGCTGCATCTGATCGGCGACTTCCAGGTCGAGAACGTCCTGGCCGCCAGCCTCGCCGCCCGCTGCCTCGGGGCCGCCGCCGGCGACATCGGCTTCGCCATGGCGACGGCGCCGCCGCTGCCGTTCCGGCTGCAGCACATCGCCACCATCGACGGCGTCCGGTTCTACGACAACGGCGTCAGCACCGAGGCGGCCTCGACGGTCTCCGCCCTGCGCGCACTGCGCCGAGGTCATGGCCGCGTGCACTGGGTCGGCGGCGGCAAGAGCAAGACCGGCGATCATGCCCGGCTCGCGACCGAGGTCTCTCCCTGGCTCGATTCTGCGCACCTGTTCGGTGCATCGGGCGCCCCATTGGCAGCCTGCCTGACCGCGATCGGCGCCACGACCCACGAGCGCCTGCCCGAGGCGCTGGCCAGCGCCCTCGCCGCGGCGCACCCGGGAGACTCCGTTCTCTTCAGTCCGGCCCACGCCTCATTCGATCAGTACCCGAACTTTCGCGCCCGCGCCCTGGAGTTCCACGAGTGGATCCGCTCGCGTCGTGCGAAATCGGCGGTCGCTGGCTAACGTAGGATCCAGACGATGCAGTACTGCTCAGCCTGTCAGACGGCGATCGCGTCGGTCGTCATCCTGGATCTCAACCAGGGTGCCGTGACCGGCTCGCAGCACCTGTGCCCGGCCTGCGCCGAGCAGCTCGGCGTTGCCCAGCCCAAGACGCCGACCAAGTTCTCGGCCGAGATCCTCGAGGATCTGCTCGGCGGCCTCAAGAGCAGCGGCCAGACGGCGCGCCAACGCACGGAAGCCTGCCCCGGCTGCGGCATGACGCCGCAGGACTTCCGCGCCAAGGGGCGGCTGGGATGTCCACGCTGCTACGACACCTTCCGCGCCGATCTGCTGCCGCTGCTGCAGCGGATCCACGAGGCCCAGAGTCATCGCGGCCGCCTGCCGGGGCGGATCGCCGAAGCGCCGCCGCCGGTCGACGACCGCAACCTGGCCGCGTTGCGCAAGAAGCTCGAGGACGCCGTGCGTGGTGAACGCTACGAGGATGCAGCGCGACTGCGCGATGAGCTGCGCCGACTCGAGCGCGGCGAGGAGACGAGGTCGTGACCGGCAAACCGAAGGACGGCGAGCCTGAGTACCAGGCCGGCGCCTGGCTGCGCGGCGACGGCCCGGAGAGCGACATCGCGCTATGCACGCGCGTCCGCCTGGCCCGCAACGTCCAGGGCTACCACTTCTCGCCGCGGCTCGACGACACCGAGGCGCGCGAGCTGCGCGATTTCGTCATCGATCGGCTGCAGAAGCCCGGCCTGTCCGAGAAGCTGACGATCATCGACCTCGACTCGATCGACGAACTCGAGCGCTCGGTGCTCGTCGAGCGCCACCTGATCAGCCGCGAGCTCGCCGCCAGCAAAAGGCCGCGGGCGGTCGCGATCGACGCCGACGAGTCGGTGGCGATCATGCTCAACGAGGAAGACCATCTGCGGATGCAGGTGTTCGCCTCCGGCCTCGAGCTCGACGGCGCCTGGCAGCGGGCCGAACGACTCGACGACTGCCTGATCCAACGCGTCCCGATCGCCTGGTCCGAGGAGTTCGGCTTCGAGACCTCGTGCCCGACCAACATCGGCACCGGCCTGCGGCTGTCGGTCATGCTCCACCTGCCCGGCCTGGTCTGGTCCGAGGACGTCGAGCGCGCGACCAACGTCGCGCAGAAGATCCACCTCGCCGTGCGCGGCCTCTACGGCGAGGGCAGCCGCGCGCTCGGCGACTTCTATCAGGTCAGCAACCAGATCACCCTCGGCCGCGACGAGAAGGAGATCCTCGGCGACGTCAGGCTCGCCGTCGGCCGCCTGGTGAAGTGGGAGCGCGAGGTCCGCGAGGCCCTGCTCCGCGGCGGCGCGCGGGTGAAGACGCTCGATCGCATCCACCGCGCGCTCGGCACCATCGAACGAGCCCAGATCCTGACCAGCGAGGAGTCCCTCGGCTGCCTCTCGGCCCTGCGCTTCGGCATCGAGGAGGACGTGCTGACCGGCTTCCGCGTGGCCGATGTCAACAAGGCCCTGCTGATGTCGCAACCCGGCCACCTGCAGCGCCACTCGCGACAGGTCCTGGGCCCCGAGGAACGCGATCAGCGCCGCGCCCAGTTGCTGCGCGAAGTGCTCAAGATCGAGGTCTGAGCCCCCGGACGCCGCAACGCGGCACAGCGTAGACGAAGAAGCCAAGGCATCCGGCGCCGCTGCGGCGTTTCATCGGGAGCCCCCGGACGCCGCAACGCGGCATAGCGTCGACGAAGAAGCCAAGGCATCCGGCGCCGCTGCGGCGTTTCATCGGGAGCCCCCGGACGCCGCAACGC
>JAGQRA010000745.1 GCA_020425885.1 Planctomycetota bacterium
AAGTGGCCACGCTATTCACCGTGAGTTAAAGGTGCGGCGCACTATTGCCGATCTCTCGGGAGCGGCCCAAATTGACCCAGCCCATCTGGCGCAGGCGTTGCAGTATCAGCCGCGAAGAGACTGCGCAGACCCGTTCGCCGTCGGCGAGGACCTCGAACCGGATCGCGAAATCATCGACCTCACGGGTCGAGTTAGCACCGGCGGCCAGGAACCAGGTGTCGAGCCGGGCGGTCGTGCCGGGGTTGGCGCGGGCATCGCCTTCGGTCCGGATCAACGACAGCTGCTGGCTCTCGCAGCGGATCCCGGCCAGCTCGAGCGGTGCCTGGCCGGTGTTCTCGAGCTCGAACGCGACGTGGACCTCGACGCGGCGCGCCGCGTCGCCGGCTGCATCCTCGACCTTGAAGCCGCGACCGCCGCGCGACCACAGCCGCACCTCGCCGGCCTGCAGGCGGCTCTCGGTCAGGAGCGGATAGACGGCAGCCGGCTGGCCGTCGGGGCCGGTGCCGTTCAGGTTCTCGCGCGGCGCGTAGTGACGGAGATCGGTGCAGGCGCTGGCAGCGGTGAGCAGGGCCACGACGAGGAGCGGGCGGCGCATGGCGTGGTTGTCGCCCATCTCGGGCGCGACCGCAAGGGAGCCATGCCCCCCCCACCGCGACCTCACGATCGCGGCCCGATCACCCGATCACGCCCCGCGCTCGCCTCACGCCCCGCACCACTCTCCTGCTCCGGCGGCCCCCGCGCCGCCGCGACCACCGGCACCGCACACGACAGGCCCATCGCCCCGAGCTCCCGCCGGATCGAATCCGGATCGTGGATCGCGGCCAGCACCCTCCTGATCCCGCCGCACGGGCACCGCAAGAAATCGATCAAGACACCCTCTGCAGCAGTTGCGCCCACGAGTATCTCCGCCGACCCCGTCGCCGCTTTCCCGGCGCATGCAGAACAACCCGCCGCGGCAGCACCCGACACGTCGCATCGTCCTCGACCGCATCCGCCGCCGACACCTCGTCGCCATCCCCGGCGTGGCGGCACCCGCCGGCTTCCCCTCCTTCCTCTTCCTCCACCTGCGGAACGATTCGCGATCGCAATCCCGCCGCCGGCGCCAGAACGCCGTGATACGTGATCAGGTGCCGCTGCGGGCGTGGCACGAGTGCGACCAACCGTTCGATCAGCACCTGCGGTGACAGCACGACCGCCCTCGAACCGTCCTGCCACCGCTTCTTGAACGAGTAGGGCACACGCCCATCCGGCAGCAGCGCCATCGACTCTCCGCGATCGCCGGCCTCCCGGCGTAGCGGAAGAACCGCTCCAGGATGTCGCGGTCGTGACCCGACACCACTACCTGCGCGTGCAATGAGAACCCGTCGACGTCCGCCCACAGCGAGCCTTTCACGAAACGGTTCCTCCTCGTCACTGCCGGCGTCGATCTCGTCACCGCCGCCAGTCTCGTCCGGCCACCTGCCCATGCGCCGGAGACACCGCACGACCCGGGCCCGAATCACCTGCACGAGCCTGTTCAGCCTCGCATCGAGAAGGCCAAGCTCGAGCAGTCGATGCTGCTCGCGAAGATCGACCTGCTGCGCAACACGCTCGACTAGGCGTCGCCGACGAACGTCGAGGCGTCGGCCGTGCCGCCGGCCGGTAAGCGTCCGGTGACCCCATCTCGAATCGTCGCCACGGCTCGGCAGGATCTGCGGCATGACGACGCCATCGCCATGCTCCGCTGCGGAGATCGCCCGGTTGCTCGAGGAGCATCAGTCCTCGGCT
>JAGQRA010000746.1 GCA_020425885.1 Planctomycetota bacterium
CCACGACCTCGTCGGCGACCTCGGCGCGCCCGATGTGCGAGCCGAAGTTCCGCACCCCGGGGATCGCGCGCAACTCGACGCTGGCGCGCGTCGTGATGCGGGTCATGGCATCGATCGAGGTGCCCGGCTTCTCGACCCAGTGCATCAGGAAGTCGTACTCTTTGAAGTTGGGCAGGAACTCCTCGCCGAGACGGCCGACGCCGATGCCGGTCGCCGTGAAGGCCAGCAGCAGCAGGGCGATCACCGAGCGCGGCCGCGCCAGGATCGGCGGCAGCACGGCGCGGTAGGCGCCTTTGAGGATGCGCACCAGCCAGCTCTCGTGTCGGCGCAGGCGCGACCGCGGCAACAGGAACAGGCACAACGCCGGGGTCACGGTCAGGGCCACCAGCAGCGATGCCATGATCGCCAGCACGTAGGCCAGGGCGAGCGGCCGGAAGAACGCGCCGGCGAGGCCGTCGAGGAAGAAGACGGGCAGGAACACCAGCACCACGATCAGGCTGGCGTAGACCACCGCGCTGCGGACCTCGAGCGAGGCGTCGAGCACCACCCTGAAGGCCGACCGCGGCACCTCGAGCAGCCGATTGAGGCGCAGCCGGCGCGCGATGTTCTCGACATCGATGACCGCGTCGTCGACGACCTCGCCGACGGCGATCACGAGCCCCGCCAGGATCATGGTGTTGATCGTGCCGCCGAGGAAGTGCAGCACGATCGTGGCGCACACCACCGACAGCGGGATCGCCAGCATGCTGATCACCGCCGTGCGCCACTCGAACAGGAACGAGATCAGGATCACCGCGACCAGCAGGCAACCGAGCAGCATCGCGGCGCCGAGGTTGTCGAGCGAACGCTCGATGAACGTGGCCGGACGGAACACCGTGGTATCGAACTCGACGCCGGCGAGCGCGGGCCGCAGCATCGCCATCGCCCGTTCGACGTCGCGGGTGACGTCGAGCGTGTTGCCCCACGGCAGCTTCTCGACGATCAGCAACAGCCCCGGCCGATCGTTGATGACGGCATCGCCGATCGGCGGCGGGTGATCGACGACGACCTCGGCGACATCGCCGATGCGGATCGCCGCGCCGTCGCGCAGCTCGATCGTGGTGGCGGCGAGATCCTCGGGCACGGCGATCGGTGAGACGTGGCGGATCGCGAGGCGCTGGTTCGGGGTGTCGAGAAAACCGCCGGTGCCGAGCTCGGTGGCGTTTTGCACGGCGCGTTCGAGCGCGGCCATCGAGACGCCGTTGGCGCGCAGGCGTTCGGGATCGACTCGGACCTGGAACTGGCGGTCCTTCTGCCCCCAGATGGCGACGTTGGCGACGCCCTCGACGGCCATCAATCGCGGCCGGATGGTCCACTTCGCCAGGTCGGTCAGGTCCATCTGCGACAATGTCTCGGACCAGACGCCGATCTTGAGCGCGCGGCTGGTCGACGACAGCGGCTGCAGGATCACCGGCTGGGCAGCCACCGCCGGCAGGTGCGAGGCGGCGAACGCGACGCGCTCCTGGATCAGGTTGCGAGCCGTCAGCAGGTCGGTTCCGGACTCGAAGATCAACACCACCGAGGACAGACCGAGCACCGACTTGCTGCGGATCGTCTGCAGCCCGGAGGTGCCGTTGAGCGCGTTCTCGAGCGGCATCGTGATCAGCTGCTCGACCTCCTCGGCCGACAGCCCCGGCCCCTCGGTCTGGACCTCGACGCGCGGCAACGCGAACTCGGGGAACACGTCGTGCGACATGTCGCCGGCGAGCCGGATGCCCCAGACCATCAGCGCGGCCGCCAGCGCGACCACGATCGTGCGCAGCCGCAGCGAAGTCGTGATGAGCCAGTTCATGAGACGGCCATCACTTGCCACCGCCGAACTCGGTGCCGAACAGCTCCGCCGCGCCGGCGGTGACGACGAGCGCACCCGGTTGCGGCCCGCGACGCAGGATCGCCGTGTCGGCCACGACCCTTCGCACCTCGATTCGACGGCGGACGAAACTCAGCGGGGCGGTCTGCTCGTAGACCCATGTGCCGCCGTTGATGTCGTGCACGACCGCGGACCAGGGCACGATGAGGCTCTCGCCCGCGCCCGTGAGCGGCAACGTGACGCCGACCCGTTGTCCGGGTCGGAGCGCGCCGTCGGCGTTGTCGAGCGCGTAGTAGAGATCGGCCGTGGTGGCGGCGGCGTTGGCGGTGGGCGGCGCTTCGACCGGCGTCGCGGTCCGCGTCGAGCTTCCGGCTCGCGGTGTCAGGCCACCGATCTCGGCGGCAAGATCGCGGGCCACCTCGTCCAATTCGCCGACGTAGACCGGAACGCGCACCCACACCGCCTCGGCTCGCGCCACCTCGAACAGCGGCGCACCGGCGGCGACCGACTGCCCGGTGGCGACATGCAGACCGATGAGCGTGGCGTCGATCGGGCAGCGGATCGCGATCGGTGACGCCGCCCCCGCGTCGAGCTCGGTCATCGCCGCCTCGAGCGCCTCGGCTGCATCGGTCGAGGCCGCCAGCGTCGCCTCGGCGAGATCCAAAGCTGCCTTGGCCTCTTCGACGGCGCGCCGGCTGCCGGCGCCATCGCGCTGCAACGCGACCGCCCGGTCGGAGGCGACCTGCGCCGCCGCACGTTGCACCTCGGCCTGTGCGACCTGGCCGCGACTGTCCGCCAGAGCCTTCTTGAACGTCACCGCCGACTCGGGCGCGAGCAGCGGCGCCAGTTCGAAGACGGTCTGCCCCGCATTCATCCGGGCGCCCGGACGCGGCGGCGTGACTTCCGACCCGGCGCCGATGATCCCCGCGAACGGCGCCATCACGCCCAGCGCCGCCCCGGGCGGCAACACCACCTCACCGCCGAACGCACGCGAACCGGCGACGGTCTCGCGCTTCATTGCTGCGGTCGCGATGCCGAGACGTTCGGCGGCCTCGGCGGTCAAGGTGATCGTCACCAGGTCGGCTTCGCCGGGCAGCTTCTCGACCTTCGCCGGACTGACCTTCGCCGTCGCCTTCGACTCCGGTCGACCACAGGCGGGGACGGAGAGAAGCACGGCGAGCAACACCACGCGTGGGATCAATCTCATGGGCGTTCCTCGGCGCCGAGCCGGCGGCCGACACTGCGTTCGAGTTCGGCGAGGGCGCGTCGCTCCTCGCGCGCGGCCTGGGCCTCCAGCGAGCGGGCCTCGCCGAGCCTCACCTCGCGCAGCAGCAGGGGCAACAGCGATGTGTTTCCCGACTCATAGGCACGTCGCGCGCCATCGCGGGCCTGTCGGACGGCGGGCGTGATGATCGCTCGGCAGCGTCGCGAATCGGCGATGGCCTGCCTCGCATTCGCGATCGCTTCGGCGACCTCCGCCCGGACGCGGTGACGCACGGCCCAAAGCTGGCGGACGGTCTGCTCGACTTCGGCCCTGGCCTTCGCCGAGCGCCCGTCGCCGAGGTCGAACAACGGCAGCTCGAGCTGCAGGCCCGGGCCGCTCTCGAAGCCTTCGGAGCCCTTGGCGTTCGCGTCCCAAACCCCGGTGAGGCGCAGGATCTGCCACGACGCGAGTCCCGCGCGTTCGCCGGCCTGATCGACCAGCAGCTCGGCCGCGCGCAGGTCGGGACGCGACTGCTGCGCGAAGCTCTGCAGCTGCTCGTCGTCGAACTCGCGATCGATCGACTCGGCGCGCTCGTCCAGGAACAGCACCTTCGGCCCCTCGGGGTCGAGGCCGAGACCGAGCAGCGACCGCAGCCGAGCCTCGGCGAGGTCCGACTCATGCGTCGCCCGCGCCAGCTGCTGCGCCGCCGTGCTCGACTCGATCGCCGCGTCCTGCGCCTCGAGTTCGCTGACATCGCCGGCTCGCAGTCGGGCCGCGAAGAACTCCGCCGCCGACTTGCGCAGCTCCAGCATCTCGCTCGCGAGCCCGACGTTCGCCCGCGCCAGGGCGAGGTCAGCGCAGGCGACGCGCACGTCGCGCACCAGATCGAGACCGCCCTGAACCAGCAAGCCGGCCACGCGCTCGCACTCGAGCTCGGCCACGGCGATGCGGCCGGGCCGCAGCCAGATCGCGTCGAGCGGCGCGCTCAACGTCGCCTCGAGCTGCTTGGGCCCGATCGGAAACAGGATGCCGAACGACGGATTGGCGAACAGGCCGGCCTGGATCAGCTCGGCGCGCTTGAGCCCCAGCTCGCTCAAGGCCGCCTGGAACGCGGCGTTGTTCCAAAGCGCGATCGCCACCGCCTCCTCGGTCGAGACGCCGTCGTCGAGGACGACGCCATCCGGAATCGCGGTCTCGCCGGGCTGCGCGCCCGAGCCCAGTCCGTGACCGGTCCGCTGCTCGAGCTCCGGCGACAGGTGCGCACGGTCGAAGCGGTCGGCGTCGACGGCACAGCTGGCCAGCAGGAGCGCGGTGATGGTCAGCCGGTGTGGCATCGGGATCGGAGTCGGCAAGGTAGGGTCGGCGCGACACCGTGGGAACAACCATAGAACCGGCACGTTCGATCTCGAGATCGCCCGCCGGGAAACTCGAAGGCCGCCAGCGGCGGCAGCGGCACGCTGTCGCCCGTCATCGCTGCCCTTCGCGCTCGACGGCTGTCGCCACCTCGGCCCATTCGAGCATCGTCGCCAGCACCGCCTGGGTACAGCGCCGCAGGAACACTGGATCGATGACCTCCGGTCTGTCGTCCGATGTGTGGTAGCCAGGATTGCGATACTCGCCGGTGTCGGTCAGCCACACCGCCGGCACCCCGGCCTGCCAGTAGTTCCAATGGTCGCTTCGACTCGAGTCCGAGAACCAACCGGCGATGCGGTTCAGGCTGTAGAGGGGCAGGTCGGGCACGTAGGTCGCAGTGCAACCCTCGTAGAGGTTGCCGAGCCACCCCGAGTCCCAGTTGCCGGCGACGAGCACGAAGTCGCCGACGTCCGGTGGCCAGTAGACGAACGG
>JAGQRA010000097.1 GCA_020425885.1 Planctomycetota bacterium
CGATGCCGCCCGGGGCCGACTACACCCGGGTCGTCCGGCTGTTCGATTGCGACAACGACGGCGACCTCGATCTGATCGTCGGCAACACCGGTCAGAGCCGGTTGCACGTGAACGACGGCACGGGCCGTTTCACCGAGGTGACCGCGACCGCGTTGCCGCCGGGCGGCAACGGCACGCGCGACATCGCCGTCGGCGACGTCGATGGCGACGGCGATCTCGACCTCGTGCTCGCCAACGACTCCGGCCGCAACGAGCTGTGGCTCAACGGCGGTCTGGGCACGTTCGTTCCGGCGCCGGCGCAGCTGCCGATCGACGTCCAGGTCACCGAGGCCGTGGCGCTCGTCGACCTCGACGGCGATGGCGCCCTCGATCTGATCGTCGGCAACGCCAACGCCACCGGCGTCGATCCGCGCAGCTGGGTGCATCGCAACGACGGCTCGGGGCGGTTCCTGTCGCCGCCGATCTCGCTCGGCAGCACCGACGTGCAAGCGATCGCCTGCGGCGACATCGACGGCGATGGCGACATGGACTTCGTGCTCGGCGGTAGGGACGTGCCGGTGCGGCTGTTCGAGAACGCCGGCGGCGGCTTCTTCGTCAGCCAGGCCGGCACGATGCCGACCGATTTGCGTCGCAGCCACCGCCTGGTGCTGGCCGACCTCGATGGCGACGGCGACCTCGATCTGTTCGAAGGTGACGACAACGAGGACCGCGTGCTGTTCTCCCTGCACCGGCACCTGAACTGTGATCGGTTGCTGATACCGGGCGGCTCCACGACCTTCACGGTCGACGCAACACCGACCTCGCCGGCTTCCGCACCGGCGGCGGCGCTGATCCTCGGCTTCCCGGCGGCACCGTCCCCGACCGCGTTCGGGATCGCGCGCCTCGATCTCGCGACCGCGGTGCTGGCGACGTTCCTGGTCCTGCCCTCGCATCGACCGCGTGCCGACTGGTCGCTCACCGTGCCGCCGGGCAGCGCGCTGCTCGGGTTGCAGATCGGCGCCCAGGCGCTGGTCACAGGGGGTAACGGCTCGCCGTGGCTGCTGTCCGGGCTCATGGCCGGCACGGTCCGGCAGTGACATCGTGCTGTTACGCCGGCTGCCATCGGTGATACGGGGTGCGGCCTCCTCACCCATACCCGTCGGTTCCTCATGAAGACGATTCCCCTCTGTCCCTCCCGTACCCGGTCGTGTCTGCCCCTGCCCGGCCTGCTGCTACTCATGGCCTGCCTGCCGGCGCAGGACTGGGCGCCGGTGACCACGAGCGTGGCGATGAGTGGGATGAACGCGAGCTACGACAGCTTCCGCGAGCGGGTCGTCACCGTCGACGCCAGCGGCCGCGCATTCGAGCGCGATGACCGCCAGTGGTTCCCGATCGGCACGTTGCCGGAGAACTCGCTGGCCCTGCTCGCCTACCAGGCCCACCGCGGTCGCACCCTCGCGCTGCTCAACCCGACGTCCGCCGCCACCCTGTCGACCTACGAGTACGATGGTGGCAGCTGGCGCCTGCGCAACCCGGATCACACCCCGCCGCTGCGATCGGGCATGCTCATGACGTACGACAGCGGGCGCCGCCGCGCCGTGGTGTTCGCGGGCAACGACCAGTCGGGCCTCGGCGAAACCTGGGAGTGGGACGGCACCGATTGGCTGCGTCGGCTCCCGGCCGTCGCCCCGCCGACCCGCGGTGAAGGCACGATGGCGTTCGACCCGGTTCGCGGCGTGACGGTGCTGTTCGGCGGCGTCGCTGCCGGCGTGCTCCTCGACGACCACTGGGAATGGGACGGGATCAACTGGTCGCGGCGCACGCTGCCGATCGTGCCGTCGGCGAGGCGGCAGGCGCAACTGGCGTTCGATGCCAGCCGCAACCTGATGGTGCTCTACGGCGGCCGCGGGCCGCTGAACGGGCAGCCGTTCTTCGATCCGCAGCCGTGGGAGTTCGATGGCGTGCAATGGGTGGCGCGCAACATCGCGACCGCGCCCGAAGGTCGCACCGGGCACGCCGCCGTCGGCATAGGCAATGGCGTGCTCGTGCTCGGCGGCGGCACGTCCCTGCTGGCGGGCGACCAGCGACCTACGATCTACCACTACGATGGCGCCCGGTTCGTCGAGCAGAGCGGCGCCGTGCTGGTCGATCTGTCGCTCGCCCTCGATCCGGTTCGCGGCCGCACCGTGCTCGCCGGTTGGCAGAGCACGGGTCTCACGACCGGCATGCCCCGGACGTTCGAATGGGACGGGCTGTCGCTGGCCGAACTGACGGTCGCGGGGCCGACTCCGGGGCGCGGCATCGTGCTCGCGGATCGGCTCGGCAACGGCGTCGTCGGATTCGTGCCCGATGGCACGACCTGGACGTTCGATGGCACCGCGTGGCAGCAGCGGGCGAGCACCGGGCCGTCGCCGCGTCTGGCTGCGGCGATGGCGACCGACTCTACTCGCGGCGTGGTCGTCATGTTCGGTGGCACCGATCTGCTCGGCGCCACGTTCGACGACACCTGGGAATGGAACGGCACCGCCTGGAACCAGCGCCCGGTCACCGGACCTGCGGCGCGGTGGGGGAGCGGCATCGCCTTCGATCCGGTGAACGCGCGCTGCGTGATGCACGGCGGCGTCGATGTGACGCAGGCGACGCTGTCGGACACCTGGTCCTACACCGCGACCGGCTGGACGTTGATCGACAACACCGCACTGCCGCTCGCGACCTCGGCCATGGCGTGGTCGGCCGAGCTGGGGACGGTCGTCCTCACGCGGACCCAGCTCATGGGCACGAGCACGACCCTGAAGCTCGGCAACAACAACCTCTGGTTGCCGATCACCGGCGCCGAGAGCGCCGTGCCGACCTACCGCCTGGCGACCGACCCTCAAGGCCACGTCGTCTCGAGCGGCGGCGCCGATGGCCGCGCGATCTCGGTGCTCGGCTGGACCCCCGGCCGCGCCGAGTTCGAGGGTGCGGGTTGCAGCAACGCCGGACCGCCCTCGCGCCTCGCGCTGCACGATCGGCCACGACCGGGCAACGTGCTGCGCCCCGAGCTGCTCGGCGCCGAGTCCAACCAGCTCGTGCTGGTCACCGCCAGCCATGTGTTCGCTCGCGGCTCGTTCGGCAGCTGTCCGACGCATCTCTACCAACCCGCGCTGCTGGCGGTCGGGACGACGAACGCGGTGGGGCAGTTCAGGCTGCCGATCACGGTGCCGGCAACCGCGGCAATGCGCGGTGTGGCGCTCGGCCTGCAGGCGGTGGTCGGCGAGCTCGGCGGGCCGGTCTTCGGTTCGTTCGGCTTCAGCGACGCGATGCGCATCACGATCGGGGACTGATGTCCTGAGTGGGGCGCCTCGGTCCCATTGCCCTTACACTCCGTCGGACCTGGTTGCCGCCAAGCTGTTACGACGTTCCCCACTCAGGACATCAGTTCTGGTTGGTGGCAGGAAGGCGGCGGGCAGGTGGCGCTGGCACAGGGAGGGTCGACCGTTAGACTGCGGTCAGCCGCAAGGCTCTCTCCCTCTCGTTACGACCACTACCCCTATCCGAACCATGCTTAGAGCCACTGCCTCGTTGGCGACCTTCGTGCTCGCCGTTCCCCTGCTGGCGCAACACGTCGAGCCGGGTCGCGTGCGCGTCATCATCTCGTTCCAGGATTCGATCGACAGGGACGTGCTCGACCGCTTCGGCGTTGTTGCCGACGGCGAGCTGTTCGGTGCCGAAGCCGTCATCGCTACCGTCCCCGCCGGCCTGGTCGCGAATCTGCGCCGGGACGAGTCGGTCGAGACGGTCGAGATCGACCACATCGCCTCGGCCTACAAGCCGGGCAACGGCGGCGGCAGTAACGGCGGCGGCGGTGGGCCGCAGGTGACCCCGGAGGGCATCACCCGCGTCGGCGGTGCGATGTCGGTGTCGGGCGTCACGGTCGCGGTGATCGACAGCGGCATCGATCTCGACCACCCCGACCTCGCCGCCAACATCATAGGCGGCGCGCGCTTCGTCAGCGGCACCGGCGGCAACGACGACGACAACGGTCACGGCACCCACTGCGCCGGGACCATCGCCGCGATCGACAACAACGTGGGCGTCGTCGGCGTCGCGCACAACGCCGCGTTGCTCGCGGTCAAGGTGCTCGATCGCCGCGGCAGCGGTTCGTACAGCGGCATCACGAGCGGCATCAACTGGGCGGTGGCGAACGGCGCCAACGTCCTCAGCATGAGCCTCGGCGGCAGCGCCACGACCACGACGCTGCAGAACGCCTGCAATGCCGCCGCCAACTCGGCCTTCGTGGTGGCCGCCGCCGGCAATGACGGCGACTGCAATCTCACCACCGACGAGATCAGCTACCCGGCGTACTACTCGAGCGTCGTCAGCATCGGCGCGACGTCGATCGAGGCCGGATCCGTCGATGCCCTAATGTGCTTCTCCAACAGCAACAACGACGTCGAGTTCTCGGCGCCCGGCTACAACATCTACTCGTGCTGGAAGGGTGGTGGCTACCGCGACGCCTACGGCACCTCGATGGCGTGCCCGCACGTCGCCGGCTGCGCTGCGGTGTTGTGGAACGGCAGCCCCGCCAGCGTCCGCAACACGCTGCTGAACTACTGCGACGACCGCGGCCCGGTCGGCTACGACACCGGCTGGGGCTACGGCATCGTCGAGCACACTGACAACCACTGATCCTCTTGCCGGACGGCGCATGAACCAGCGCATCGGTCTCCTGGCGGCCGCCGTCCTCGTGCTGACGCTCGCCGCCGGGCTCTGGCTCGGCGGCGGCGCCGGCGGCGGCAATGCGCCGGCTGCGGCCCGCGAGCGAGGCCACGATCCGAACGCCGGCGCGGTCGCCGACGAATCGCCGGACGACGGTGCCCGGCAGCCGTTGGTCGTCGCCCAGCCCGCCGAGGTCGATGCCTTCACGTCCGCCATGGCGGCGTTGCGGTCGGCCTTGGCCTCGGGACATGGGGCAGCGGAGGCGGCCTCGTTGCGCCAGCTGCTGCGAACCGATGCCGGTGCGCTGGCGGCGGCCTACGCGGCGCTGCTGGCCGCCGACACCGAGGCCGACCTGCGTCGCGCGTTGGCCATGGTGCTCGGCACGCTGCCGCTCGAAGGCATCGACGAGGCCCTGCTGGCCGCGCTCGATCGGTTCGGCGACGACGAGGCCATGGTGCTGTCGTTGATCGCTGCCCTCGGGGCGTTGCGCGATCCGCCCGACGAGGACGATGTCTTCGATCTCGAGCAGGCGCCGTTCCACGGCGTGCCGGGGCCCGGCGGTATCGGGATCACGGTGCGCAATGTCATTCGCGATCCCGCCGTCGAACGGGCTCTGGGCCAGCTGTTGCTCGATCGGGAACGTCGCGATGTCCGGCTCGGCGCGGCGGCGGCGTTGCAGTGGAGCCTCGATCAGGAGCCGAGTCGGACGCGCTTCCTGACGGTGCTCGAGGCCGAGACCGACGGCAGCGTCGCGGCGATTCTCGGCGAGGCGCTGAGCCTGTGGTCGCGACACAAGCACGGGCTCGAACCCGAGACGATCGTGACCGAGGTGCTGCGGGCCGCCGATCGTGCCGGCTTCGACGAGTACCGCCTGCGCCTGGAGACGGCGCTGCAGCATGCACCGCTCGACGACGGCGCCGGTGCGCAGCTGCGGCAGTGGGCCGCCGTCGGGCAGCCGTTCGAGCTGCGCAGCTTCGCGCTGTCGACGCTGGCGGTGCAGGCGAGCATGGCGCCGGCGATGCGCGCCTCGCTAGTCACGGCCGTCGACGGTGACGCGGACATCGCGATGCGTCGGCACGCCGCCCGGTTGCTCGGGCAGGTCGAGACCGGAGAGGATTCGATCGCGGCGTTGCGTCGCGCGTTCGCGCAGCAGGACGACTGGAGCCTGCGGGCCACGGCGCTGACATCGCTCGTCCGGTTGCTGCCGGCTGCCGAGGCGCGGCAGCTGCTGCGCACCGCCGGCAACGACGTCGATCCGCGCATCGTCCGCCGGGCCGAGCGGCTGGCGCCGCAGGTTCGTTGAGTCTCGGGCAGCGCAGCGTCGTGTGACGACGACGACGGCCCGCGAGCAGCGAGCAGCAGAGCCGCACGTTACTTCGCCATCGCGCGAGGTAGACACGAGACGACCCCCTGACCCGCACCGCGACCGTTCCCCTCACGGTTGCGGTTCGTGCTGCTCGTAAGGCCTCCGTTCCAGGAAGCACCCGATGACCTACTCTCCCTGTCAGGAGTTTCGCCGCGCGCTGGTGGCTACCGCCGCCATGGCGCGCCCTGCTGTTCCCCTGCACCTCCTCAGCGGGCGGCGCGCTCCGCTCATCGGCTCGGCCGGACCGCTCGGCCATCTCGACGTGCTGCTGCGGCTGAGCTGTCACGGCGACGGTCGGGGCCGTGGTGTCCTCGTCTTCGACTGGCCGACGACGGCACACGGGCACTCGGTCGTGCGGTTGCTCGAGGGCTTCTGCGCTCGCTGCGACGACGGCGGCCATGGCGGTGACGACGGCATGCAGATCGAATGCCGAGAAGACGCCATCGAGGGCGGCCACGGTGCAACCACGATGCACCTGAAGCTGCACTTCGCCGTGACTGCGATTCCCGATGCGATGCTCGAGTTGCTTGCCCTCGGATGTCGCATCGGGCTGCCACGGGCAGTCGAGGTCGAGCTCGGGCGCTACCGCCAACGTCTCGCCGCCGCCGCTGCTGCAGGCGATGCGGCGGCCGGCGACGCTGCCGCGCCCGCACTCGCGTCGTCGGCGGCTCCCGCCTCGGCGGCTTCCGCCCCGACGGCAGATGGCGTCGCTGCCGCGGCGTCGGCCTCGCCGCGGGTTGCGCACTGCGAACAGGACAAGATCGATCGCATCGTCAATCACGCCGACTTCGACGGCGAACTGCATCCGCACGTCGACCCCAACGGCGAGGTGACCACTTCGAACGGCGAGGTCTACCGCCTGGTCATGCGCCGCACGCGGGTTGGCCAGCGTCGGCAGTGGCTCCGCGTCGGCAGGGAAATCGCGCACCGGTAGGTGTCCGAGGCGGCGGGCCGCGATCGCCATCGGTCGCGCACAGCGTGCGTGGATGTCGTGGGCCGGCTTCGCCCGCCGCAGTTCAGCCCGGCAGCCACTCCCGCAGCCGCGCCCCGATCGCGGCGCGGATCTCGTCGCGCACCTTGCGGTAGACCCGCAGCTCGGCGCCGTACGGATCGCGGATGTCGAGTCCGTCCTGGCGCAGCATCCACACCTTGTCGGTGGCCTGCGGGAACTCGGCGAGCAGCGCGCGGCGATGGCTGGCACCGAGGCAGTAGATCCGAGTCGCGGCCTCGACCAGCGCCGGGCCGACGGCGCGGCTGCGGTGCGCGGTCAGGTCGAGCCCGAGCTCCTGCGCCGCTGCCAGGCTGCCGTCGCTCGCCGGCACGCCGTCCATGGTGCCGGTGCCGGCGCTCGCGAACGCGTAGCCGTGGGCCAGCACGTCGTCCGGTTCGCAGCCGATGGTGCGCGCCGTGAGGTCGCGGGCCAGCGCTTCGGCCAGCGGTGAACGACAGGTGTTGCCGGTGCAGACGAACACGATCAGGTCGGCCGCGGCGGCGAGCACCTCGTCGCGCGACACGATCCCCTCGCGCAACACCTCGAGCTTGTCGCCGGTCGCGAGCACCACGCTCGAAGCGATGCCGAGCGCCGACGGGCCGTCGTCGACGACCAGCGCGAGCTCGTCGCCGAACTGGGCGCAGATGGCGGCGGCATCGACGAGGGGCTCTTCGCCGGTACGGTTGACGCTGCTGAGCCACAGCGGTTCGCCGCAGGCGGCGATCACCTCGCGCGTGAACGCGTGCGCGGGGTGCCGCACGCCGATCGTGTGGCCGTCCTTGCCGTCGAGCACCAGGGTCAGCGGGCCGGGCCAATAACGGCGCACGAGCCTCTCGATGCGCGGCCCGACGGTCGCGACGAGGTCGTGCAGATCGTCGCGTTTGGCCACGTGCCACGTGAACGGGTGCGCCACGGCGCGGCCCTTGAGCGCCCGGGCCTTTCTGACCGCGGCGTCGTGGCTCGGCAGCACGGCCAGGCCATAGACGGTCTCGGTGGGCAGGGCGCACAGCTCGCCGGCGCGGAGCCTGGTCGCCGCTTCCGCCACGAGGGCTGCCCGATCGGCGCCTTGCAAGGAACGGCGTACGCACGGCATCCGGGGACGATAACCTTCCCATCGAGAAGCGCGAGGATTCTGCCGCCCGGGTCCGTATCCTGCCCGGCCCCATGCCCTCCTCCGCGCGCGAAGAACGGCTTGCCCGTATCCGGCTCGAGCGTCTGGCGCAGCTCGGTACCCTGCTCGCGGGATTCGCGCACGAGGTCCGTAATCCGCTCAGCACGATCGGCCTCAACCTGCAGCTCGTGCTCGAGGAATTCGAGGCGGCCGAGAGCGCGCGCGACAAGCGGACGCAGAAGCGGTTGGCGACGGTGCAGACCGAGGTCAAGCGACTGCAGTCCATCCTCGAGGAGTTCCTCGGCTTCGCCCGCGCGCCCGAGCCGAAGCTGGCGCGGGTCGATCTCAACCAGAAGCTGCAGGCAGTGGTCGATTTCCACCAGCCGGAGATGGGCGACCAGAAGCTGTCGCTGCGCTTCTATCCGGGGGCCGACATCGGCGAGGTCAACGTCGACTGGGACTACATGCGCGCCGCGGTCGTGAACCTGCTGCAGAACGCGCGCGATGCGACGCCGGCCGGCGGTGAGATCCTGGTGTCGACCGCGCGCGACGGCGACGCGGTGCTGATCCGGGTCACCGACACCGGCGCCGGCATCGCCCCCGACGTGCAGAGCCGCGTGCTCGAACCCTACTTTAGCACCAAGAAGGCGGGCACCGGGCTCGGTCTGGCCACGGTGTGCCGCGTCATCGCCGAACACGGCGGCACGCTGACGATGCAGTCCGAGGTCGGCAAGGGGACGCAGTTCACGCTGCACCTGCCCGGCGGTCACGGCGACGCCCACAACGAGGCAACGAACGAGGCATGACGACCGATCCGATCCTGATCGTCGATGACGACGATGCCCTGCGCGAATCGCTCGGTGCCGCGCTCGAGGTGCTGCCCGTCGAGATCAATGAGGCCGGCAACGGCGACGAGGCGGTCGAGCTGCTCGGGCGCCGCCGGTTCGCCGTCGTCGTCACCGATCTGAAGATGCAGGGCACGGACGGTTTCGCCGTGCTCGCGGCGGCGAAGGACAACTACCCGAACTGCCGCGTCATCATGCTGACCGGGCACGGCGGCCGCGAGGTCGCGGTGCAGGCGATGGAACAGGGCGCCAGCTACTACGTCGAGAAGCCGGTCGACCTCGGCGAGCTGCGCGCCAAGGTCAAGCGTTCGCTCGAGGACCACGGCAAGGACGTCGCCTATGACGATCTGCGTGGCCAGATGGAGCGCACGTTCGGCATCGAGGGCATCGTCGGCCAGGACCCGCGCATGCAGCGCGTGCTGGCGTTGGTGCGGCAGATCGCGAGCACGGCGGCCTCGGTGCTGATCCTCGGCTCGTCGGGCACCGGCAAGGAGCTGGTGGCGCGGGCGATCCACACGCTGTCGCCGCGCAGCAAGCGGCCGTTCGTCGCCATCAACTGCGGCGGCATGTCCGAGGGCACGATCGAGTCGGAGCTGTTCGGCCACCAGAAGGGCGCGTTCACCGGCGCGGTCGCCGACCGCGAGGGCAAGTTCGAGTACGCCAACGGCGGCACGCTGCTGCTCGACGAGGTCGGCGAGATGCCGGTGCCGACGCAGATCAAGCTGCTGCGCGTGCTCGAGGAGCGCGCGGTGACGCGGCTCGGCGACAACAAGGTGCGGCCGGTCGACGTGCGCGTGCTGGCGGCGACCAACGCCGACCTGATCCAGAAGGTCAAGGACGGCACCTTCCGCCAGGACCTCTACTTCCGCCTGAAGGTCGTCACCATCGAGCTGCCGGCGCTGCGCGAGCGCAAGGGCGACATCAAGCTGCTGATCGAGCACTACCTGCGCCACTTCGCGCAGCTGCACCAGAAGGACGTCGAGTCGATCGACCGCGACGCGCTGGTGGCGCTGGTGCAGTACGACTGGCCCGGCAACGTGCGCGAGCTGCGCAACGCGGTCGAGTCGATGGTGGTGCGCGCGCGCGGCAACATCCTGACCCGCAGCGACCTGCCGCCGGAGATCTGGGCGCCGCTGCCGACCGATCAGGACGCGTGGCAGTTCCTCGCCGGTCACAAGTGGCAGGAGGTCGAGAAGAACCACATCCGCGTGTCGCTGGAGCTGTGCGGCGGCAACCGGCAGAAGGCGGCCAAGGCGATGGGGCTCAGCGAGCGCACGCTGTATCGCAAGATCAAGGAATACGAGCTCTAGACGGGCTGGCCGCCCGGGCCCTAGCATTGCGCGGCCCATGACCGAATCCTCGACGCGCCCAGCGGTTCAGGACGGCCTCGCCTTCGAGCGGCCGCTCAACGACCTGCAGACCAAGATCGACGAGCTGCGCCGCCTCAGCTCGGGCTCGCACCTCGAGCTGGCCGGCGAGATCCAGCTGCTCGAGGAGCGGCTGGCCAAGCAGACCGCCGAGGTCTACGCCGGGCTGTCGCCGTGGGAGCGGGTCAACGTCGCGCGCCACGCCGACCGGCCGCTGACGACCGACTACATCTCGCTGATGCTCGACGACTTCACCGAGCTGCACGGCGACCGCGTGTTCGGCGACGACCGCGCGATCGTCACTGGCCTGGCGACGATGGGATCGTTCCGCTTCCTGCTGGTCGGCCACAGGAAGGGCAAGACGGTCAAGGACCGCCTGGCGTGCAACTTCGGCTGCGCGCACCCCGAGGGCTACCGCAAGGCGCTGCAGAAGATGAAGCTCGCGCAGAAGCTGAAGCTGCCGATCGTCACCTTCATCAACACC
>JAGQRA010000747.1 GCA_020425885.1 Planctomycetota bacterium
CCCTCGCCTACAAGTTCGCGCCGCGGCTGGCGCGGACGCGCGTGCTCAAGATCGACGCCCAGGTCGGCCGCACCGGCGCGGTGACGCCGGTCGCCAACCTCGAGCCGGTCGATCTCGCCGGCGTCACCGTGCGCAACGCATCGCTGCACAACTGGGCGCTGCTGGCCGAACGCGACGTGCGCGAAGGCGACACGGTCGAGATCCAGCGCGCCGGCGATGTCATCCCCGAGGTCGTGCGCGTCTTCACCGAAGAACGCGCCGCCGATTCGGTCAGGGCCGCGCCGCCGAGCCATTGCCCGGCCTGCGGCGGCGAACTCCACACCGAGGGCAAGTTCGTCTACTGCGGCGACCTCGACTGCAAGGCGCAGCTCCAGGGCCGCATCGTCCACCTCGCCGGCCGGCGCGCGTTCGACATCGAGGGACTCGGGCCCAAGCAGGTCGAGCAGCTGATCGCGAGCGGGCTGGTGAAGTCGATCGAGGATGTGTTCGCGCTGGCACAACACCAGGCCGCGCTGCTCGAGCTCGAGCGCTGGGGCGAGCGCAGCACGCAGAACCTGCTCGACAACCTCGAACGCAGCAAGCAGCCGCCGCTGGCGCGCTTCCTCAACGGCATCGGCATCCGCCACGTCGGCGAGCAGACCGCCAAGGATCTGGCCGCCCACTTCGGCTCGCTGCTGCGGCTGCGCGAGGCCGGCGCCGAACTGCTGACCGCCGTCCCTGGGGTCGGCCCCGAGGTGCAGAAGGCGATCCTCGAGTTCTTCGCCTCGCCGAAGAACAAGACCACGCTGCAACACCTCGCCGCCGCCGGCGTCGAACCGCTCGAATCCGAACCGACCGCGGCCGGCCCCTTCGACGGCCGCGTCTTCGTCTTCACCGGCGGCCTGTCGTCGATGTCGCGCGACGAAGCCCGCGAGCGGGTCGAGGCCCTCGGCGCCAGGACCGCGGCTGGCATCAGCAAGAAGGTGACCGACGTCGTCGCCGGCGAGGACGCCGGCAGCAAGCTCGAGAAGGCGCAGAAGCTCGGGCTGCGCATCCACACCGAGGCCGAGTTCGCGGCCCTGTTGGAGAACGCATGACGACGCCCCGTCGCGGCCGCCTGGGCCCGCTCTGGACCATCGGGCTCGGCATCGGCCTCGGCGCCTTCGTCTACCTGCTCTACCTCGCCGTCGGCGCGCTGCGATAGGTGCTGCGGCCCGACCTCAGCCGACGACGTAGACCGGGGTCAGATCGACGACCGGGATGCGGTCGCGGAGGTCTTTGCAGAGCGAGGCCATGCGCATGCCGTCGGCGTCGTGGGGCAGGGCGAGGAAGGCGTGGCCGCTGGCGACGAGAACGGCCTTGGTGCGGGCTCGGGACAGGGCCACGTTGAGGCGATTGACCGAGAGGTGGAAGGCGCCGCGGGCCGAACTCGCATCGGGATCGCCGGCGGTCAGCGAGACGATGACGACCTCGCGTTCCTGGCCCTGGATGCGATCGACGGTGTCGATCGTGAGGTCTTCGAAGCCGGGCAACTGCCGGTGCTGGATCGCCGAGCGCAGCTGCCGCACCTGAGCCCTGAACGGCGCGATGACGGCGACCTCGCGCGGCGCGACGCCATGGCGCCGCACGACGTCCTCGACCAGGTCGGCGATGGCGGTGGCCTCCTCGGTCGACCGCTGGCCGGGCTGGCGATGGTCGATGCGCAGCCAGACGACCGGCAGCTCCGGATCGAGGACCTCGTCGAGCCGACCGCCGGCCGCGAACGGCATGCGCCGCGGCGCGGCCGAAGGTGCGGCGTGCAGCTTGCCGTCGTAGAAGGTCTCGCTGACGACGCGACAGACGCCATCGTTGAGGCGGTAGCTGGTGTCGAGCAGATGCGACCCGTAGAGGCCGTGCAGGTGCTCGAAGATCGAGGCCGCGGCCAGCGGGTCGGCGCGACCGGTCGTGACCACCGGCGGCAGCTGGCGATGATCGCCGAAGAACAGCCAGCGCTTGCTGCGCAGCATGCCGGGCATGGCGTGCGGGATCGGCATCTGCCCGGCCTCGTCGAACACCGTGTAGTGGAACTGCTCGCGATCGTGCAGCTTGACGAGCTGGTAGCAGGTCGAGCCGACGATCACGTTCTGCTTCGGCAGGTTGGCGCGCCTGGCGTCGACGATGCCGATGCCCGCGGCGCGCAGCCGGTCGCGACCCTCGGTCTTGCTGCCATCGAGCTTCCTGACCTCGAGCTCCGGCGCCAGCTGGCGGATCGCCAGCAGCGCGTTGTCGACGGCCCGATGCGTGAAGGCGCAGACGGCGATGCGGCAGCCGTGCTGCGCGAGCAGGGTCGCCACCTGCGCCAACAGCCGCGTCTTGCCGGTGCCCGGCGGGCCCTGCACCAACGCCAGGCTCTCGGTCGCGATCGCGGCGGCGCCGGCTGTGACCTGCGATTCGTTGAGCCCGGTCGGCAGCAGTCGTTCGCGGGCGCGCGCCAGGCGCTCGGCATCGGCCTCGACCCGGTGCTCGCCGGTGAGCACCGTCCGCAGCCAGCG
>JAGQRA010000748.1 GCA_020425885.1 Planctomycetota bacterium
AGGTCTGCGCCGCGATGGTGCATGGCGGGCCCTACCCGGCTGCGACCGATGCCCGCTTCTCCGCGGTCGGTGCCTCGGCGATCCGGCGCTGGGCTCGCCCCGTGTGCTATCAGGATTGGCCGCATGAACTGCTGCCGGCGGAGCTGCAGGACGACAACCCTAGGGGTATCCGGCGCACGATCGATGGCGTGTTGGAGTAGTGGGGCGGAGCGGTGCCACTGGTGCCGTGCGGCGAAGGTGAGCTTGCGGTTCGCGAGCTCTTCTTGCCGGATGCGGGGATGCTTCATGCGTGAGGCGCGAATGGCCGCGCGAGAACTCGAGGCCATGTTCCCTGGTGCTGGGGGACAGTGTTGCTGATACCCGCGGAATTGAACGGGTCACGCTACCCGGCGGTGCGGGTGGGAAACGGTCCGGATCAGTGGCTTTGGTCAGCGATCCGCCAGGGCGGTGGCGCCGATGCGAGACGTGTTCCACCAAGGGCTTGACGCAGCCGACCGTGTGGTACGATGCACCGGTCTCGAGAGCTGCGTCACGCTGGGTGACGAGCCCTGACGAAGACAAAGTTGAGCAGAAGGCAGAAGGCAGAAGCAGAGTGGCGAGGGACTGCCACTTCAGCAAAGGCAGGCACGATCTCTGAGCAGATGCGCGACGCCTGTCCGTCGAGGAATGCGCGATGCCCGTCGAGCTCATTCCAGCGCGGCGCCTGTCTGTGCCGCAGATGAGCAGCGGTTGAGTCCGCGGCCCCGTCCGATGCATCGCCATTCGGGTCTGGCCGAGGAGTCTCGGTTCTGTCGTGCTATCTTCCTCTGCTCAACAAGCCACAGGAGCTGGCGAGCGGAACGCCGAGGGCGAGGAAACCCAGAGGCAGAGGAAGACCATGGGCGAGTAGCCCAGTCGACCGCTCGCAGCTCAGTGGCATTCACGTTGGACATGCCATGCCGGAGTCGTTGGAGCTTGTGATCGGAGGAGGCGAGCATGAGCGCCTCGCGGTTGCATTGCTCGGGCGGACGAGCCCGGAGTCCAAGGACGCCTACGAGGGCAACTGGATCGAGGCACGTGTGATGATCGCCGTCGGCGGCTTCCGTGGCAGCTTCGAGTGCACTCTCCTCGCGCAGGACTTCGCACGGTTTCTTCCTCAGCTGCGCCGGCTCGAAACCGAGCTCTCCGGTGTGGCGGAGTTCTCGTCGATGGAGGACCAGCTGGGCTTCGTGATGCGTGGCGATGGCCAGGGCCATTTCGAGGTAGAGGGGCACGTGTCCGACCAGCCTGGCTGCGGCAACAGGCTTGCGTGGTCATTCTCGATCGATCAGACCTTCCTGCCGGCGATGGTCGCCTCCGTGTCAGCCATCACCGCGGCCTACGACGTGCGAGGTCGTAGGATGTCCAACTAGGCGCAGCAGCTGCCGAGCCGCGAGGAAACCCAGAGGGCAAGGAAGCCACTCGACACGCGGCTCGCAGCTGAGCGCCAGAGACGTTGTGCAGGCTGAGTCGTGATCTCGCGGGCCAAGATGTTCGAGCCTCTGTTGGCGGTCCTGCCCTCGTTCCAAGATGCCTGGATCGAGTTCGAGCGCGATTGGCAGGAGGATGGCGAGGACTGCCCAGACTACGTCGCCCTTGGTCAGTTGGCCGACCATCTGATCGTGCTTCACCGCAGTGGCGAGACCGAGCAGGTCCAGGCAGCATTCACCGTGGTGGACGCTGGCATGTTGAGGGCGACGACTACGTTCGGGAGGCTGCGACGGTCGGCCTGCTTGAGGGCCTCCAGAATCGATGCGCCCGCTCATTCGACCCAGAGGTGTTCCTGCCGTTCCTCGGCCCCGAGTCGAGGCGCTGGTGGGGCAAGCTCAACCGATTCTGGCAGCATGGCGAGCTGCTCAGTGATGACGAGTGATACGTTGCACCAAGCCGCAGCAACTGACGAGCGGAGCGCCAGGGGCAAGGAACCCCATCGGCGCTGCTCGTCAGAGTGCGGCCCGACACCCCAGGAGCTGACGAGCCACGAGGAACCCAGTAGAACAAGGAAGCCCCTCGCGACACGCCTCGCAGCTCAGGGGCATCTACGCTGAGCAGAAGGCAGAAGCAGAGGAGCGAAGCCACCATGGGACTCCTGACCTTCGCCATCAACGTTACCCTTGACGGTTGCGTCGACCATCGGGAAGGAATCGCCGACGACGAGACGCACGCGTTCTTCACGCGCCTCATGGATGAGGGTGGGGCGATGCTGTGGGGTCGCGTCACCTACGAGCTGATGGAGAGCTTCTGGCCGGCGGTCGCCCGCGGCGACGAGGAAGCGCCGCCGCCGGTGCGGGAGTGGGCGGTCAAGCTGGAGGCCAAGCCGAAGTACGTGGTGTCCACGACGCGAAAGGACTTCCCGTGGAGCAACAGCCACCACATCGCCGGCGACCTGCGCACGGGCGTGCAGAAGCTCAAGGACGCGACCCCGGCCGGTGTGCTCCTCGGTAGCTGCACGCTCGCGGCCGAGCTGGATCGGCTGGATCTCATCGACGAGTACAGGTTTCTCGTCCACCCCAGGATCGTCGGCCATGGCCCGACCCTTTACCAAAGCGGGCTGCCTGGCACGCGACGGCTCGAGCTGGTCTCGACGAAGCCGCTCCGCAACGGTACGGTCGCCATGTACTACCGCCGTGTGCGCCGCTGAACCGGAGCGTTGGTGGAAGCACTGATGGGCACCACGGAGAAAGAAGGAGGCAAGTACACCAGGCGCGATGCATGGCTTGGTGTGCCGTTCCTCGTCACTGGAGCGTTGATGGTGATCTACGCGATCCTGGCGGGACGCAACGGTGTGCCGATCGTCCTCTGGTGGGCCGCCGTGTGGCTGGGGCCGCTCTTCGTGCTCCTCGGTGCCAACGCTGTGGTGCGCAGTCTCTGGGTGCGCAAGTAGTCGGCGAGTGCCATGACCACCAGGCCGGATCAGCTGCCGGGCGGAACACCGGGGGCGATGAACCCCATGCCGGAGGAAGGCTGACGGCGAGGTGCTCGATCGACCGCTCGCCGCCAGCGCACCGGACCTCGGGCGGGCCGTGAAGCGCCCGGCCACTCACGGACTGGCGCGCGGCGGGCTTCTGCGAAGCCGCGTCAGGGCTAGGAACAACCGCTCGTCGCGCCGCAGCTCACGCACTTCAGGCAGGTGCCGTTGCGCACCAACGTGAACGCGCCGCAGCCACCGCAGGGGTCACCCTCGTAGCCCTTGAGGCGGGCCTCGGCGACCTTGAGGCGGGTCTCGCGCACCTTGATCGTCGCGGTCGAGGCCGCCGTGGCGGCACGGTGGGCGAACGTCTTGCTCAAGGCCAGCGCGCCGCCGCCGCCGTTGCCGCCGCCATGGCTGCCACCCTGGTCATCTTCGTCGTGGTCGAAGCCGCGCGAGATGCCGTGGCTCGGTGGGTGCAGGTGCTCGTCGGCGTGCAGATCGCGCGGCGCCTCGTCGCCCTCGTAGACCGTCTCGCTGACGACCTCCTCGTGCTCGAAGTCGTCGTCGTCCGACTTGCCGCCCATCGTCGTGTTGCGCAGGTCCTCGCTCGACACCTGGGCCAGCTCGTCGCGGCCGAGGTAGCTGATCGCCAGCTCGCGGAAGACGTAGTCGATGACCGAGGTCACCATCTTGATCTGGTCGTGACCCTGGACGATGCCGTTCGGCTCGAAGCGGGTGAAGACGAAGGCATCGGCGAACTCGTCGAGCGGCACGCCGTGCTGCAGGCCGAGCGAGACCGCGATCGCGAAGCAGTTCATCAGGCTGCGGAACGCGGCGCCTTCCTTGTGCATGTCGAGGAAGATCTCGCCGAGCGTGCCGTCCTCGTACTCGCCGGTGCGCAGGTAGATCTTGTGACCGCCGACGACGGCCTTCTGGGTGTAGCCGGCGCGGCGGTTGGGCAGGCGGCGGCGCTTGGCGATGTAGCGGTGCACGACGCGCTCGGTGATGCGGGCCGCCATGGCCCGGACCTCGGGCGTCACGGCCGCGAGCACCGGGCTCTCCTCGTCGGCCTCGTCATCGAGGACGGTGGCCGACAGCGGCTGGCTCAGCTTGCTGCCGTCGCGATAGAGCGCCACGGCCTTGAGCATCGACTTCCAGCCCATGACGTAGGCGTCCTTGACGTCGTCGAGCGACGCGTCGTTGGGCATGTTGATGGTCTTGCTGATGGCGCCGCTGATGAACGGC
>JAGQRA010000749.1 GCA_020425885.1 Planctomycetota bacterium
CCAAGCACTTCGGCCTCGTGCGCGAGGCGTATCTGCACTTCACCTCGCCGATCCGCCGCTACCCCGATCTCGTCGTGCATCGCTGGCTGCACCAGATCGAGAGCCGCGGCCGCGCCGCCGAGAACGAGCTGCGCACCGAGGATCTGCTCAACCAGCTCAACGAGAAGGCCATGCACAGCACGCTGCAGGCCGACATCGCCGAGATGGCCGAGAAGGCGCTCGGCGATCTCAAGGTCTGCCAGTTCGTCGAGCCCCACATCGGCGAGAGCCACGATGCCAAGGTGATCCGCGTCGCGCTCTACGGCATCGAGGTCAGGATCCCGAAGTTCAACATCACCGGTTTCCTGCCGACGCGCGAGATCGGCGAGCGCCCCAAGCTCAATGGACCGACCCTGCAGATCAGCGCCGGCAACAAGCTGTTCTCGTTCACCGAGGGCTACTCGATCCGCGTCGTGATCAAGGAGGTCGACTTCCTGAAGCTCCAGGTCTTCCTGCAGTTGGACTCGCAGCGCTCGGTCTGAGCTGGAGTACCGAACCCGCTTCGTTTCTCCAGACCCGGGCCCGCTTCGCCGATGTCGCCGAGACTGGAGAATCGAACCCGCTTCCGTACTCCACCCGCCCGGAACGGTAAGATCGCCCGGGCAGGCTTCATCGCACCGGGACGTATCCCGGTGTGGGCCTGCCTCTCGTTTCCCCAGCCCCAAGGTAGTCATGCGAATCCTGTCCTCGCTTCTCACCCTCGGCATCCTCGGCTCGAGCCTGCCGGCTCAGGCCACCTGTTCGGCCGGCCCCGCGCCCGCCACCACGTTGGCGACGATGAACCCGTTCGCCGGCACCAGCCTCTACGGCCACCCCGGCTATCCGACGTTGCCCGGCCCGACGTTCCCCGGCTTCAGCTACCTGATCGACATCCAGGCCAAGGTCAACGTCGAACTGTCCCGCCTCGATATCGACCTCTACGACGACGGCAACCTCGTCCAGATCAACACGACGACGACCGTGACGAGCCCCTACCAGGTCGGCGCGACGGCCCCGGTCACGATCTACCTCTATCCGGGCACGACCTGGACCGGCAACGAGACGAACCAGCCGGCCTGGGGAGTCCTCGGCAGCGGCACGCTGACCGTCTCGACCTATCACACCGACTCGCAGGTCATCTTCAACCCGCCGGTCCTGCTCCCGGCCGGCGATTGGGGCATCGCTATCCAGGTGCCGCAGACCACGAACGGTCCGAATCCGGGGCCGCTGCACCCGATGGTCGATCCGACGACGACGACGCCGGGCGTCTATGTCGACCCCGCGATCACCCTGCTCAACGTGATGTTCCAACGCGAATCGTGGACCGCATCGCTGACCTCGCCGGCGCACACGCAGAGCCTCGAGTTCCACTTCCAGGCGACCTCCGATTACGCCAACTGGACCAGCTTCGGCACCGGCTGCGGCCAGCCCACCGCGCCGGCGCTCGGCCTCGGCTCGCGCCCGGTCATCGGCACCACCATCGACTTCGACGCGACCAACATCGCCGCGGCCGCGCAGTTCAACTTCTGGCTGTTCGGCCTCACCCCGGATGCAGCCGGCACCAACCTCGCTCCGTACGGACTGCCGGGCTGCAGCCTGCATCTCGCGCTCACCAGCCCGATCACGACGACGGTATCGGCCGTGACCGGCGGCGCGGCGACCTCGCCACTGCCGATCCCGAACTCGCCGACATTCTCCGGCGTCGTGTTCTTCGGCCAGGCGGCCCCGCTCCTCGGCGGCAACCCCGCATTCCAACTCAGCAACGCGGTCTGCGTCGCGATCGGCCTCTACTGAGGAGACGCAGAGGGTGGTGGCCACGCCCGTCGCGCAGGAGCAGACGCGCCGAGAGGCGAGCTGCTCAGCGGCGACGGAGGCTGGAGTACCGAATCCGCTACCCTTCTCAGAACCAGGCCCGCATGCCGATCGTCCAGCTCGGCAGGGCGACGGCATCGAGGTTCTCGTAGTCGAAGCCGGCGAACAGCTCGCCGTGGTTCCATTCCACCCCCAGGGTGGCACGACCGTGGAACCTGGTCGCGGCACCGAGGGTGCCGAGGTCGAGTTCGAACGACGTGATCCAGGGTTGCCCGAGGTAGAAGTCACCGCCGTAGGTGAAGTTGATCCCGTACTCGTCGACGGGGCCA
>JAGQRA010000750.1 GCA_020425885.1 Planctomycetota bacterium
CACCGCGGCCTCGATCAGGAAGCTGACCGGAGCGCGCGCCACCCACGAGGCGATCGTCCGCACCTTCCACGACCACCTGATCGCCCGCGCCGGACCGGACACGCAGGTCGTGTTCTGGTTCTCCGGTCACGGCTCCCGGGTGCCGGATCCGTCGGCTCGGGACACCTCGGCCCGCGACGACGACGACCGGCCCAAGGACGACACCCTGCTGGCCTACGACAGTCGCGCCGGCGATCGCGACGGTAGCTACGACATCACCGATGACGAACTGCATTCGCTGCTCGCCGCCTTGCGATCGCGGCAGGTCCTCGTCGTCACCGACTGCTGCCACTCCGGCGGCGTGCTGCGCGGCGCCGACACCGGCGCCGTGCGCGCGATGGGCGATGGCCGACGCCCACTCGAGCGCGCGGCGTTACAGGCGTTCTGGCCGACCGATGTCCCCTTCCGCGACGACGAGGCCGGCACGCTCGTGACCGGCTGCGTGCACCTCGCGGCCTGCGGTTCGGACCAGGAGGCCGGCGAGGTCGTGTGCTTCGGCCGTTCGTTCGGCACCCTGACCTGGTTCCTGACCGACGCGCTCGCCGAGGCCGAGGCGAACTGCTCGTGGCGCACCATCGGCGAGATCGTCCGCGCCAGGGTCGCAGGCGTCGGCACGCATCGGAGCCAGCTCGTGCAGTGGTCCGGTGACGCCATCGACCGCGCCATCCTCGGCGGTCGCGGCGCGAGCATCCCGCCGGGCTTCGCCCTGCAGGCCTCTGCCGTGCCGCTGCGCGTCGACGCCGGCCGCATCCACGGTCTCGGCGACGGCGCGAGGTTGCGGGCCTTCGGCCTCGACGATGCGATCCACGGCACCCTGCAGGTCGTGCGCGCCCACCAGACCTGGAGCGAGGTCCGCTGGATCGAGCGAACCCGGCCGGCCGCGGACCCGGAGCCGCTCCGCGTCCGGCCACAGGACCCGGGCAGCGGACGTGCCCCGCTGCGGATCCGGCTCGACGACGGCGTCGACGCCGACCTGCTGCGGGACTGTGCGTGGGCCGAGGTCGCGACGCAGGCCGCCGAGTACGTGCTCGCCCGCGAAGGTGACGGGCTCCGGCTCTGCGAACCCGATGGCACCTACGTCCGCAGCGTGCCGACCACGGCCCGGGCCGCGCACGACGTCCTGTTCCAGGAACACTGCTTCCGCAGCTTGTGGGAAGGCATCGCCCAACCCGGGTCGTGCCAGCTCGAGGTCCGCGCCGCGGCACCCGCGGCGGCGACGGCGGCGCAGTTCGCGCTGCCGGCCGCGCGGGTGACGAGCGCGACGGGACAACCGCGGGCCACGGTGGTCGCGCCGACGCTCGGCACCGACCCGACCACCGGCGCCGTGCTCGAGCTGGCCGTCACCAACCGCGGCGACCGCGGCGTTCACGTAGCGATCCTCTCGGTCGCCGAGGATCGCAAGGTCACCCTGATCTGGGGCGAGGACCGCAACAACTACCTCGACGCGGGAGCGACGACGAAGCAGCTGATCCAGGTCGGCCCCAGTCCCGCCTGGCGGCGCGAGCGCGCCATGATCGACCGCTACGTCGTCGTCGCGACCAGCCGATGGGCCGACTTCCGCGCCTTCACGGCGACGACGCCACCGCCGCCGACGCGCGGCCACGAAGAGCGCGGCCTGCCGCCGCTGCTGGCGCGCGCCGTCGGCTGCGGCGCGGACACGATGCGCGGCGGCGATGCCGGCGGCTGGGGCGTCACCTGGTTCGATCTCGTGCTCGAGCCGGTCACTCGCGGCGCAGGAAGAAGGTGAAGTCTCCGCCCTCGCGGGCCAGATCCACGATCTCCGGCATCTGCTCGCTCCAGGCGGTCGCGCTCGCCGCCATCGTGTCGCGGATGCTGGCGCCGATCTTCGACGCCGTCACGAGCCGGTCGCCCGGCACGCCGCGCAGGGCTGCGACGAAGGCCGAGCAGAACGGCGACAGGCTGCCGCGACCATCGGCCGCACCGAGCTTGCGGTCGACGGCGACCAGCAGCTGCTTGGCGCGGCGCCTGATCAGCACCGACGAGTCATCGCGCACCGACGACGCGGCCGGACGTAGCGGGTTGCCGCGCAGTCTCGGGATCAGCATGCCGGCATAGCAGGTGTCGACCACGAGGAAGACGTGCTTGGCCTGACAGTGATCCTCGAGGCACAGATCGAGCAGGCGCTGGGAGGGGATGAAGCCCGCGTCCGAGACCTCCGGGGTCAGCGTCTTCGCATCGGCGGCCGCGAACCAGTAGCTGTCGCTGCGGTCGATCGTGACGCCGTGACCGGCGAGGTAGACGAACACGCCGTCGTCGCGACCGCAGTGCTTGAGCTCGTCGAGCGCCCGCAGGATGTTCGCCTTGGTCGCCTCACGTTCCTCGAGCACCGTGATGCTCTGCCATCCGGTGCAGCCCGAGAGCCGCGCCTTGACGGCCTCGATGTCGTGGACCGGGTTGTTGAGCCGCGCGAGCGGGGTCTCGCCATAGGCATCGGCGATGCCGATCAGCAGCGCGTGGCAACGTTCGTAGTGCGGCAGCAGTGCGGTCGTCGACGCCGGGGCAGCCACGACCGCCCCACCCGGCTCGCCACCGCCGCCGCGTTCGCGTTCGCCGGTGGCACCACCGGAAGCCGCGAACCAACCCGCCAGACCGATCCCGACCGCCGCCCCGGCGATCAGGAGCCGCCCCGCGAGTGCCGGCCGACGACCGACGTCCGACCGCGCCGCGCGCAGCGCATCGGCAACCGCCTGCGCCGTCTGGTAGCGGGCGCCCGGTTCGTAGGCGAGGCAACGGCGCACGATCGCGGCCAACGCCGGTTTGACCTCGGGCCGCAGCCGCCGCAGATCCGGCACCTTGGCCTCCCGGGGCCTGTAGCCGGCGGTGAACGGGTCGCTGCCGAGCAGACAGCGGAAGAGCAGGCAGCCCAGCGCATAGATGTCGCAGCGCGCATCCGCCGCGTTGCCCGTGATCTGCTCGGGCGCCGGGTAAGGCGGCAACGCCGACTCCTCCCACTGCAGATCGGCCGACTTGTAGTTGATCGACGAGGCACCGCCGCGAGCCGCGAACTCCTTGGCGAACGTGAACGAACCGAGGCGTACGCTGCCATCGGGCCGCAGTCGCACCGCCTCGGGACCGATGGCGCGATGGACCACGCTGGCGTAGTGCAACGCCGCCAACGCCTCGGCCAGCTCGACCCCGATCCGGCAGACCACCTCGACATCGAGCGGCCCCGACAGCAGTTGGTCGGCGAGCAGTTCGCCTTCGGGTGGTTCGAGCACGAGCACCGGACCGACCGCGGCATCGACGACCTCGTGGATGACGGCGATGCCGGGATGACGCACCTTGGCCAGCGCCCTCGCCTCACGCAGCAGGCGATCGCGCACCGTGACGCTCCAGTCGCTCCACACCTCTTCGCCAGGAAACTTGAGCACGACGTCGCGCTGCAGCAGGGTGTCGTAGGCGCTCAGCGAACGCTCGAAGCGCGTGGCCAGCAGTTCGGCCCCGGGTTCGAATCGATCCGGCAGGCCTGGCAGGTCATGGGGCGATGGCACGCGACGAATCCTGGTTGCTGTTCCTGGGTGATCACTTCCCCGGGACCACCGGGTCGAGACGGCATCCGCCCCCTTCGGCGGTGCCCGCTGTCCCGCATGCTACCACGACCGACACACCCGTCGACAGGGCGACCTCGCGCTCACGCGGGCCATTCGAACACCGCATGTACGTCCCCGACCTGCCGCCGCTGCGTAATCAGCACGGGCACCTGGGCGAACTTCGCCAACGCCTCGGGGATCCCGTCGGGCAACGCCCCGAGCCGGCGCAAGACCTCGACGATCACGGGTTGGTAGCCGCGCTCGGCGCCATCGTCGATCTTGACGGCGATGCCGACCGCCTCGGGCCAGTGCCGCCGCGACGGATCCGCGGCCAACGCCACCGCGTAGACCCCTTCGGCCCCGTTCTTGGCGAACGCGCGCCCCGGCCATTGCCGCAGCAGTGCGGTGCAGAAGCGACGCTCGCCGGCGAGGCATGCCGGTTCGCGACCGGCGGCGGCGAGGATCTTGCGGCAGGCTGCGGCGCGGACCGGCGCCAGTCCATCGGGGCCGGCCAGGCGACCGAAGCCCCGCGCCAACGCCTGCAGCGGCAGCGAGAACGTCGGCGCGCCACAGCCATCGAGCCCGATCTCGAGCGCACCGTCGATGCCGGCCATGGCGGCGACCGCGGCCTGGACCTCGAGCTGCGCACGGCTGCCCGGATCGAGGTAGCCGGCCAGATCCTCGCCGAGCTCGCGCGCCAGATGCAGGAAACCGCTGTGCTTGCCGCTGCAGTTGTTGTGCAGCTTGCTCGGCCGCTCGTCACGCCGGAGCAGCTCGCGCCGCGACTCGGGATCGAACGGCGCGTGCGGCCCGCAGCCGAGGTCGTCGGCGCCGAGAGCGCCGCGGGCGAGCAGCGCCTGCACGGTCGCGGTGTGCAGCGGCGTGCCGTCGTGACTGGCACACATGATGGCGATCTCGCGTTCGCTCAGTCCGAGCCGTTCGTCGAGTCCGCGCTCGAGGAACGGCAGCGCCTGCAGCGGCTTGACCGCGGAACGGGCGTACGCTGGACGCTGCACGTCACCGATCGCCAGCGCCGGCTCGCCGCCGTGCACGATCGCGATCGCACCTCGATGCGTCGATTCGACCCGCCCACTGCGCGTGACGACCGCGAGCACGGGATTGGCGTGGATCACCAGCCCGTTATAGCCGCCGGGTCTGGAGTACCGAACCCGCTTCGTTTCTCCAGACCACTCCTGCGCGCGAGTCTGGAGAAACGTAGCGGGTTCGGTACTCCAGGCCTTAGACTCGTCGGGCCTCGTGAGCGCCATGGACCTGATCGAAGTCGAGCTGTCGCGCGTGATCATCCAGCAGAAGGGTGATCAGCAGTATCTGAACCTGCGGGAGCGGCAGGGGACGCGCACGTTCTCGATCGTGATCGGCTTCAACGAGGTCGAGGAGATCAACCGCAAGCTGTGCGGCTACGAGACGCAGCGCCCGCTGACGCACGATCTGATCGCCCGCGTGATCGGCGCGCTCGGGCACCGCCTGCAACGCATCGTTGTCAACGACCTGCGCGAAGGCACGTTCTACGCCTTCCTCGGCCTGACGCCGAAGGACGCGCCGCCCGACGCCGGGGCCGAACTGACGGTCGACTGCCGGCCATCGGACGCGATCGCGCTGGCGGTGCAGACGCACGCCCGGATCTTCGTCGCCAGGCACGTGTTCGACGAGGTCTGCACCGACTGACCGCGATGGACGCATGCGAATCCGATCGCTAGGATCCGCACCGCGCCGCATTCCAAGGTGGGATGGCAGAGTGGCCGAATGCACCGGTTTTGAAAACCGACGTCGGTGAAAGCCGACCGGGGGTTCGAATCCCTCTCCCACCGCCACCCTCATCGCATCAGGCCTGACCGCCGGCCGCATCGCGGTTGCGCTGGCGGCGGCGCTCGGCCCGGCCCGAGTCCCAGCAGCACAGTCAGTCGCCACAGCTGCCGCAGCCATCGCAGTCGCAGCAGCCGGGCCCGTCATGGCAGGCGCAGTCACAGCCGTCGCAACCGTCGCAGGCACAATCGCAGTCCCCCGCCTCGGCCGGACGCAGGGTCGCGAGCCCCGGCCGACCGAGCAGTTCCTCGCCGCGCCGCATCGCGCGCTGCGCGAGCTGCTGCAGGATCGAGCCGACGATGGCGAGCCGATCCTCGGGCAACAGCTGCGCGGCGGCCTGCAGCGCCTCGACCGTCGCCAGCTCGACGAACCGCTGCGTGGCCGCCACGGCGGCCTGGTGACCGGTGCGCTCGCCGAGCCTGGCCACGGCGTTGAAGTGGCCGCGGCGGCGGTCGTCGTCGTGATCGTCGAGCGCATCGAAGGCATAGACCGCGCGGCCGACGGCGTGGCCGAATCGACGCAGCGATGTCTCGGACGTGTCGCCGTCCTGGCCGGCGAGACGACCGCCATGAACGAACATGGCAGCGAGCAGCTCGGCCGAGGGTTCGGCCAGCTCGGCGAGACCCGTTGCGCTGGCGTGCTCGACCGCAGCCTGGCGGGCCGGCAAGGCCGTGACGAGCTCGACGGCGAAACCGAGCCTGCGCAGCTCGCGTTCGGCCCGTCGCACCTTGCGGCCCAGCACGAGGCGGGCGAGGCGGGCGTAGCAACGGCCGCCGTCCTCGATGTCGTCGCGCAGCTTGGCGTCGATCAACACCAGGTTGCCGGCGGCGACGAACACCCGCAGCGCCGGCGGCAGATCCTGGACGCCGACCCGCCGCCAGGGCAGCGCGGTGCAGCGCCGTTCTTCGATCGCGCCGCCGGCGACCGCGGCCAGGACCATGACGAGCAACGACTGGTCGTAGTTGGCCAGCAGCGACGTCGAACGCCCGCTGAAACCGTGCATCGCATGACACGAGGCGCAAAGCTGAGCCTTGTGCAGACGCCGCGCATCCTCACCCTTGCCGCAACGCGACCATCGCAGTTTGCCGAACACGGTGGCCATCGAAGCGGGGCGGCCAGCTCCTCGCAACGACGGACGGCATTGCTCGCGCGATCGAACGGGACCATGCAGGCCCCCGCGCACGACGCACGATTGCCTGCAGCATCGCGGTGTGCTACCACCTCGCTCCTGGCCGCGAGGGCCGGAAGGAGCCGAACGATCATGCCACGCCAACTCATCTGTCTCGCCGCAGCCGCGCTCTGCGCCTGCGCCGATATCGACCCCGTCCTGCTGCAGCACCACGTCATCGGCGCCCGCGCCGACGGCACGGCGATCGATGTGCTCGGCTCGCGCGAGCCCCTGGTCGATGCGAAGGGCTCCTTCCACGAGCTGATGACGCAGGCCGACCTCGTCTGCGATGCCGCGGCCGCGGAGATGGCACCGGCAGACGTGACGAAGCCGAAGCGCAAGCTGCTGATCCACGTCCATGGCGGCCTCAATTCGCACGACACCGCACTCGAGTCGGCGACCAAGGCCACGCGCAAGATGCAGAAGGAGAAGGTGTGGGCCGACTGGCACTACCCGATCTTCCTGGTCTGGCCATCGGGCCTGTTCTCGAGCTACTGGCAGAGCATCTGGACCCATCGTCGCGGCGAGGAGTGGACGCTGCTGGGGCCGATCACGATGCCGTTCGTGTTCGTCGCCGACGTCCTGACCGCCGTCGCGCGCGCGCCCAAGAACCTGGTCTACATGCTGGCGCTCGATGCCGGCACCGCGCTCGAGACCGTCGACTGGAACAGCTTCCCGACCTGGCGGCATGCGCGGCGCATCGCCGAGAACGCCGCCGCCAACGGCTTCAGCCTGCAGCTCGGTGAGCAGCGCCACAGCGGCTGGTACTACACCGGCATCGGCACGGCATACGTGCTGACGCTGCCGACCAAGCTGGTGTCCGAGCTGGTGATCGACACCATCGGCACCCACGGCTGGGAGCTGATGCTGCACCGCTGCTACAACGTCTTCCGACGACCGAGCGAGTTCGAGACCGGCAACGACACCACCCTCGAGGACCGCCCGAGCGGCGCCTTCGGCCAGTTCTTCGCCGAACTCGACCAACACATCCGCGAGCAGCGCGAACTCGGCCACGAATACGAGGTGACCCTGGTCGGTCACAGCATGGGCGCCATCGTCCTCAACGAGGCGCTGCGCAGCTTCCCCGATCTGCCGGTCGACCACATCGTCTACATGGCAGCGGCCTGCACCGTGCAGGACGCCCAGGATGCCGTCGTCCCCGTCGTCCTCGACCGCAAAGCGGCCGGCAAGCCGTGCACGTTCCACATGCTGACGCTGCATCCGCTGGCCGACGCTGGCGAGGCGCAGTGGTTCGTCGCCGACGTGCCGGCGCGCGGCAGCCTGCTCGAGTGGATCGACAACTGGTTCGGCAATCCGGCCAGCTCGTCACAGCGGGTGCTCGGCAAATGGGTCAACGCCGTGCGCGGCCTGCACCTGTTCGCCGCCATCAGGGACCACATGACGCTGCGCGGCTTCGGCTACGACGGCGTGCCGCCGCAGGCCCACGGCGAGTTCAACGACTGCGAGTTCTGGCGCCACTCGTTCTGGTGGCCCGAGGCGACGACCCCCACCGCGACCGGCCGCTGACCGTCCCCGAGCCAAGTCGCCGCCCACGAAGTGCCGATAGCAGGGCGGTCCCGGCGGCGGCCGGGCGCTACCCTCCGCCCGCTGCGATGCCGCGAAACCGACGCCTACGATTGCTGGCCAACCTCGCCCGGGGTCTCGGTGCGGCCGTGGCGCTGTTGGCCTTGACCACGGTAGTGGTATGGCGACAGGCGCCGGCGCTGGTCGACGACCTGCAAGACGGAGTGCGTCGTGCGCTGCTGGAGCCGGCCGTGACCGAGCATTCGCTGGCGCAGGCCGAGACCGACTCCAGCCGTCGGCGACAACGGTTCGTGGTATTGCTCGAACGGCTGGCCGCCGTGCAGTCGCGGGATCACCACAGAGACCTCGTGCGCGATTCGCATCTGCAGCTGAGCCTGCTGGCCGAGGCCGCCGGCGATCAGGTCGGGGCCGCGGAGTGGATGCGTCGCGCGGTACGTTTCGACGACCACGACCTGCCGGCCATGCTGCGCCACGCGGTGCTGCGTTGCCGTATTCCCGAGCAGCAGGTCCACGGCATGGCCACCCTGCGCCAGCTGGCGGCCCGCTACCCCGGCGACGAACGGGTCGTCACCGCGATCGTCGAACGGCTGCGCCATGATGGCGACACGCGAGGCGCGGAGGCGACGCTGGCGGCGGCGTTGCGAGCGCAGCATCCGGCGCTGTGGCGCGCGAGCACCGCTGACGGCGCGCGGATCGAACTGCTGCCGATGCGGAACGGCGAGGCCCTGCAGCTCGCCGTTCGCCTGCTGTCGCCGTGCCGCGAGCTGCACGTGCAACCACCGACGACGACCGACGACTTCGCCGCGGTCGCGGTCGAGGGCATCGACCGCGGCACCGCCAGCATCGAAGCCGATGGCACGCGGTTCACGATCCGTCTCCCGGGCGAGCTGCGATTCCCGCTCGATCTCGCCGTCGCGGCAAACGTGCGACGAAGCACACCGGCGTGGCTGCGCCGACTCGCCCTGCGCGGGTCCGAGGCCCGGGTCGAGATCGATGGCGTGGTGACGCGGCTGGCCTGGCCCGATCGCCCCCCGGACGGCGGTCACTACGATTTCGACTTCGACATCTCGATCCCGACCGGGCGGACTGCGGCAGCCGTTCACCTGGCGCTGCCGCCGCACGCGGGGCTGCGCTACCGCATCGAGAACGTCGAGAGCCAGGGCGATGATCGGCACGCGGCGCTGCCCCTCCCAGCCGGGACCGGCCCGGAGTTCACGGTCCCGCTGCCGGCCGGCGGCGGCGTCGATCGACTCCGCATCCAGGGGGTCGTGCGATGAGACGCCGATCCCGGCTGCACGACGCCTGGCAATGGAGCTGGATCGTCACCGTGCCGATCGCGATCGCGTGGTCGCTGTGGGGCATCGACACCTGGCGCCACTGGCGGCACTTCGCGACCACCTACGACGCCGGCGAGCTGTCGCCATCCCTGCGCGAGGTCGGTCGCGAACGTTGGCTGCTGATGCAGCGCCAGGCCGCGATGCCGTTCGGGCCCCACCTCGCGGGCATCGAACCCGAGCTGCAGCTGCCGAACGTCCAGCTCTTCGTCGCCGGCAGCGACCTGGCCCTGCTCGATCGCGACCTGCCGTACTCGGGCTTCGACGACGTCACCGCGCGGCTGATCCACGACGACGGTGCGAGGAAGGTCAAGGTGCGCTACCGCGGCGATCTGCTGCCGCACTGGGCCGATGCCAAGAAGTCGTGGCGGATCAAGACCGAGGCCGACGAGCTGTTCTGTGGCATGCGCGCCTTCAACCTGATCGCGCCGAAATCAGCGAGCCAGGTCGACGACTTCCTCGGCTATCGGCTGGCCGCGCTGCTCGGTCTGATCGCGCCGCGCTGCGAACCGGTCAACCTCTTCGTCAACGGCCACAACCGCGGCCTGCATCTGCTGACCGAGCAGCTCGACGAAGGCACCCTGCGGCGCCATGACCGCATGCCTGGCGATCTCTACCGCGGCGACCTGATCGGGCGCGACCTGGTGCGCGGCGCCGGCGACCTCGCCTTCGAGCAGGCCGCGCAATGGACCAAGGTCGCGACCAACAACCACTACGACCTCGACAGCCGGGCGCCGCTCGAGGCGCTGCTGCAGATCGTCGCCGGACCGATCGACGCCGCCGGCCAGGCCCGGCTGGTCGAGTTGCTCGACATCGACGCCTGGGGCCGATTCGGCGCCTTCGAGCTGCTCACGCAGACGACCCAGTACGACGAACATCACAACTGGTACCTGTTCTGGGATCCGTGGCGGCGGACCTTCGAACCCGTCGTCTGGGACCCCGCCGCGTGGTCGGCCGAAAGCCGGGCCAGCGCCGAGATCGACGGCATCGCAATCGACGTCACTACCTCGCGGCTGCAGCAGTGGCTGCTGACCAACGGTGAGTTCCTCGCGGCGCGGCACCGCGCGCTGGCGACGTTCTTCGCCGAGGGCTCCGCCGACCGCTTCGACAACATCGCCCGACTCGCGTTCGCCGCGGCCCGGGCCGCGGTGGCCTGCGACCCGCAGCCGCGACCGGCCGCGTCCGACGCGATCGAGCAGGCGATGCAGGCCTGCGACGACTTCCGTCGCCACACGGCCGCGACGCTGCGGAGCGCGTACCTCGAGGCCCGGGAGCCGGTGCGCTGGTCGCGCGTCGACGGCGATCGCATCCGCCTCGAACTCGAAGGCCGCCGGCCGATCACGGCCATCGTGCTGCGTTGCGAGCGACCCGCGCCGTCCGGCGCGACGACCGAGCTCGAGTTCCTCCGTTGCGGCGTCACCCACGCCCTCGACCTCTCCGGGGCGACGCGGCGGCGGGATCGCGAGCTCCGGATCGAGGTCGAGCTGTTCGCGCAGACCACACCGGTGCTCGGCGGCGGCGGCGACGGCCGCGGCCATCGGCAACCATCGGTCACGACCTACGACCTCCATGTCCCCGGCCTCGACGCCGCGGTTCCCGTTGCGGTCGAGGTCGGGCGCGGGGCCATACCCGGCGGTGATCACCTCGAGTCGGCCGAGGCGACGCCCGCTCTCGGCCGCCGCAACCTCGATCAGCTGTTCGAACCGACCCGCCCGCGGCCACCGCTACTGCCGCGCAACCTGCGCGGCACGGTGCGGTTCGAGGGCTTCACCGAGCTCGATGGCGAGGTCACGATCGAACCCGGCACCACGATCCTGCTCGCCGAGGGCGCGTCGCTGCGCTGCCGCGGCCGCGTCACCGCGCTCGGCAGCGAGGAGCGGCCGATCCGATTCGTCCCCGAGGGCCGCGACGCGTTGCCATGGGGCACGATCGCGCTCGACGGCGCCGGCTGCTCGGGTTCTCACCTGCGCTGGTGCGAGGTCATCGGCGGCAGCGGTCACAAGGAAGCGCTCGCCGAGTACTCCGCCATGTTCTCGATCCACGGTTGCCGCGACGTGCTCATCGAGGACTGCCGCTTCGCCGAGAACCATCGCTTCGACGATGCCGTGCACGCCGTCTACGCCGAGGTCACGTTCGACCGCGTCACCATCGAGGGCGCGCTGTCCGATGCGCTCGACTGCGACATCAGCACCGTTGTCATCAGACACTGCACGTTCGCCGCCAGCGGCAACGACGGCGTCGATCTCATGACCACCGCCGCGATCGTCCACGACTGCAACTTCGAACACAACGGCGACAAGGGCATCTCGATCGGCGAGGGCTCGCAGCTGCTCGCGGTCCGCAATCGGTTCCAGGGCTGCGGCCTGGCCTTCGAGGCCAAGGACGGCTCGGTCGCGCACGTCGCCAACTGCGCGATCCGCGGCTGCAAGCACGCGCTGAATGCCTACAAGAAGAACTGGCGCTACGCCGGCGGCGGCACCGTGACGCTGCTCGCATCCCTGGTCAGCGACAACGGTGCGGGTCCGACCAGCGATCACTGGTCGCGGACCGTGCTCGTCGATTGCCGACTCGAGGACGAGCTCGCCGCCGAGTTCGAGCAGCAGTACGTCGATGGCAGCATGGCGCGCATGCGCAACACGGTCACGGTGGTCGACACCGGCGCCGGACCGGGGCAGCCGCTGCCGTTCCCAACGGACCTGCCGGCGCTGGCCGCAGGCGGCGACGAACTCTGGCGGTCGGTGCGGCGTGACACGCGGGGGGTGCCCGATGACCGCTGAGCCGAAGACGCGGCTGCACTTCTCGCGGTTCGAGTTCAAGTACGTGCTCGATGCCAGGCTGCGCGAGGACGTCGAGGCCGAGTTGCAGCACTTCGTCGAACTGGATCCGTGGGTCGCCGGCCAGCCCGAGAACCGCTACCTCGTCCGCAGCCTCTACTTCGACGACCGCGAGCTCACGGCCTTCCACGACAAGGTCGACGGCATGCTGACGCGCACCAAGTTCCGGCTGCGCACCTACTCCCGCGACGTCGACGCGCCGGCGCCGTGGTTCCTCGAGATCAAGGGCCGCCACAACAACCTCGTGCTCAAGCACCGCACGCCGGTGTCCGGCGAGTTCGACCGCCGCGCCAGCGGCCACGAGCTGTCGCGGCTGTTGCTGCGACATGCCGACGCGGGTCCGCTGCGCTCCGAGTTCGAGTTCCAGTTGTTCCGGCGCCAGATCGAACCGATCGTGTTGATCGACTACGTGCGTCGCCCCTACATCAGCAAGTTCGATCCCGAGTTTCGCCTCACGTTCGACGCCGGCCTGACCGCGACCGAGACCGACACCGTGTTCCCCGACCAGACGGCCCGCCGCCGCGACGTGATGTGCGGCTACACCGTCATGGAAGTGAAGTTCCGCCACCACGTGCCGTCGTGGTTCCACCGCATCCTCCAGGCCTACGAACTGCGACGCCGATCGGTCTCCAAGATCTGCGCCGGCACCGAAGCGCTCGGACTGGCCAGAGACCCCAGTTAGTACCATGCTCACGACCTGCCTCACCCAACTGCCCCAGGGTCTCGGTCAGCCGATCGGCCAGACCCAGACCGTGCTCGGGGTCTACGACATCCTGCTCCACACCGGCATCGCCGCCGCGGCCGGCCTCGTGCTCGCCCTGGTCTATCGCCAGACCCACAAGGGGCTGTCCTACTCGCAGTCGTTCACCCAGACCCTGGTCTTCATCGCCGTCATCGTCGCGTTGGTGATGATGACGGTCAGCAACTCGCTGGCGACGGCGTTCACGCTGGTCGGCGCGCTGTCGATCATCCGCTTCCGCACCGTGGTCAAGGACACGCGGGACACCGCCTTCGTTTTCGCCTCGCTGGCGCTCGGGATCGCCGCCGGGCGCGGCATGTGGGACCTGGTCGCGATCGGCGGCGGCGCCATCTGCGTGCTCGCCCTGATCCTCTATGCCACCAACTTCGGCGCGGTCTACAAGAGCGAGTTCATCCTGCGCTTCACCTTCGATCAGGATCAGGACAGCGCCGGTTACCTCGATCGCATCGCCGAGTTCGCGCGGCGCTCGAACATGCTCCACATCGAGCCGTCCGGCGATGGCAGCAGCCTGCGCCTGACCTACGACATCGCGCTGCGCAAGGACCAGACGGCCGAGGCGCTGTCGGCCGCGCTGGGGCGGGTCGATGGCGTGCGTGACGTAGTGCTGATCGTCAGCAAGAACGACGTCGACTACTGATGCGGAGAAGGTGGCGGCTCGGGCCGCTGCGCAGGAGCTGACGCGCCGAGAGGCGCGCAGCTCAGCGGCGGGAGGCTGGGTCGAGATCCTGGGTGGGATGCCGGGGCGATTCGAGTCGAGAGTCACCGACGGATTCTCGAAGAGACCTGTAACGCCCGGCGATCGCAGGACACGGAGCCTGCGATGGCGAACTCACCCCACGACGCGCTGTTCCGCTACACGTTCGGCCAGCCCGAGCACGCGGCCCCGCTGCTGCGAGCGCTGCTGCCACCCGAGGTGGCGGCAGGGCTCGACTGGTCGACGTTGACCCTGCTGTCGGGCACTCGCATCGACCGCAGCCTGGGTCGGCGGCAGACCGACCTGCTGTACTCGATCGAGTCGACCGCGGGCACGGTCTACG
>JAGQRA010000751.1 GCA_020425885.1 Planctomycetota bacterium
AGCTGCTGTCGCGCTACGACCGCAGCAAGCCGTCGCAGGCCCGCAAGCTCAGCGAGGCGCTGCTCAAGTTCTCGAAGAAGAACGAGGGCACCTTCGCCGGTGACCGGGCGAAGCAGATGATGGGCGGCGAGTAGCCGCGGCACTTGCCGCGCTCCCGGATCCTGCTGGTCAGGCGCGGCGGCCTCGGCGATACGTTGCTGATGCTGCCGCTGCTGCGTGCTTTGCGCCGCGCGCACCCCGGTCGTGAACTGCACTTCGCCGGGGTGCGCGAATACACCGACGTGGCGTGCGCGTTCGGCGCCTGCGACCGCGCCCTGTCGACCGAGTCGCTGCCGCGGTGGACGGCGGCGAGCGTGCGTGACCGTCTCGGCGACTACGAGCTCATCGTCGGCGACGATCCGGCCGTGGCCCGGATCGTCATCGACCCGCGCCGCGTTGCGCCGGCAGTATCGTTCGGCCTGCAGCTGGTCCGCCAGGTCGGGCTCGAGCCGCGATGGCCGGATGATTCATGGTTGCAGGCGCCGCGCGCCGGTCGCGCGCACGGCGGACCGCTCGTGTTCGCGCCCGGCAGCGGCGGTCGCAGCAAGTGCTGGCCGCGCGAACGCTGGCTCGAACTGGCGGCGCAGGTGACCGCCGCCGAGCTGCAGATCCTCGTCGGACCGACGGAGCTCGAACGCGACGACCCGCGCGGTTGGCGTTGGCCGCGGCCGGTGACGTTCGTGGTCGGTCTGACTCCGCTGGAGCTGGCCGGTCGGCTTGCCGCGGCGCGGGCCTACGTCGGCAACGACAGCGGCACCACCCACCTCGCTGCCTGTCTCGGAGTGCCGACTGTCGCGGTGTTCGGCGCCACCGATCCCGCGATCTGGGCGCCGGTCGGGCCGCACGTGCGGGTGGCCGGAAGGGCAGGTCGTGAGATCTCGGCCGTGAGCGCCGAGCAAGTCGGCGCGCTGCTCGACTGAGGGACGCCGCTCACCGCGCCGACTGCACCCGCTCCCAGTAGCGCAGCGTCGCCGCCTTCTCGGCACCCTTCGGCCCGCCGTTGTGGGTGCGCGCGATCACCTCGGCGTCGACCGCTTGCCAGGCCTCGGGAACCCACAGCTGCATGTAGGCCTCGATCACGCGTTCGGCGTAGTCGCGCCGGCGGCAGTCCTGGTAGCCGCCGCCGAGTTCAGGCCGGAAGGCGATGGCGTCCTGCCAGTAGACGCGGTGGATCTGATAGGGGCCGATGGCGAGACCGCCGTCGCCGTCGGGAGCCGGATCGCGGTTGCCGCTCTCGACATGGCGGATCGCGGCGAGCAGTTCGTCACGCGTCCACGGTCCATCCGCCGATCGGCCGCAGGTCCTCGCCAGGAACAGCAGCAGCAACAGGGCGGCGGCCGCGGCCGTGGCCTTCTGCTGGCGCCGATTCATCGTCTGGTCACGACGAGCACGATACCGGAGACGACGAGCGCGGTGCCGCCCCAGGCGAAACCGTCCATGACGCCGTCGCCGGTCGCGCTGCCGAGCAGCATCGCGATGACCGGGGTCACGTAGGTGATCAACGAGAGGCGCGAGGCCGGCGTCGTGCGCAGCAGCCAGAAGTAGATGCCGAACGTCATCGTCGTGCCGAGCAGCGCCAGGTAGCCGAGCGCGAGCACGCCGCGCACGGTCCACGTCATGTCGGTCGGTCGCTCGAACGAGAAGGCCAGCGCCGCCAGTACGGCGGAGCCGAGCAACATGCCGTTGCGATTGAGCAGCAGCGAGCTGCTGCCGCTGCCGAATCGCTTGACCAGCGTGGTGCCGATCGTCGAGACGATCGGGCTCGTCAGCAGCAGCAGCGAGTAGCCGAGGTTGCCGCTGTCGAGATCGCCGAGGTTGCCGCCGAACACGGTGACGATGCCGGCGAACGCGAGCAGCGTGCCGACGATCTGGCGCGGGCGCAGCCGCTCGCCGAGGAACAGCATGCCGCTGGTCGCCATCAACAGCGGGAAGATGCCCCACAGCACCGCCGCCGGGCCCGATGGCACGACGCGTTCGGTGACGTAGAGGATGCCGTAGCAACCGGAGAAGTTGGTCAGGCCGGCGGTGACCCAGAGCCAGGCCTTCGGCGGCGGCGCGTTCTCGTGGCGTCGCAGCACGGGCGTGACCGCGGCCATCGCCAGCGCGGCGATCAGGAAGCGCACGGCGGCCGAGGTCAACGGCGGCTGCTGTTCGAGGTAGATGCAGACGCGGATGCCGTACCACGTGCTGCCCCAGACCAGGCAGAGCAGGGCGATGGCGAGCGACGCGTAGAGACGGGACGGGGGCGGCAAGGTCAGGGCTGTTGTAGGGCAAGGGCCACCACCTTCGCGAGTCCGGTGGGCGACGGAGCGAGCAGGAAATGTGTCAGGGCCCGAAGGGTCGGGGCGCCGCGGCGGTGGCTCGGCAACCACGGTGGCAGTGGGTGAGGCCGCAACGGACCACGGACGACGGTGCGCAGCGGGCACAGCCCGCTCGGACCGCGGACGAAGCCGTGCCCGCATTGCCACGGCGTGTCGGGCGGGACGCCCCACGGCGTGTTGCCGAGGCCGTAGCCGAGGCCGGTCCAGCAGTTGATCGCGATGGTGCCGTGCGGCAGCCGGGCGATGGCGCGCTCGATCGCGGCCTCGTCGATGCCATGTCGGCGTGCCGGCGCGAACAGGTAGGCCGACAACGCGCCGAAGACCTCGCCGCCGACGAAGGCGGTGGCCTGCTCGAGCCAGCGCGGCGTGTCATCGGCGTCGAGCGCGATCTCGAGCAGCACCGGCGCGAACAGCTCCCCGGACCACAGCGCGGCGTCGCGCGCGCGATCGAGGTCGGCGCGCAGGATCGGCTGCAGGCCGTCGGCGCGCGGTTCGACCCCGGCGGCCAGTGCGTAGGCCTGCCGACTGCCCGGGTGGAACGGCAGACGGGCGGGCAGGGTCGCGAGCGCGTGCCGCAGACGCTCGAGAAAGGCGCGGCGCTGCGGCCATCGCCGGGCCGACACCAGGAGGCGTGGCGCGAGGCAGGTGGCGCCGCCGTTCATCGCCACGTAGGCGGCGATCTGCTCGGCGGCGGCGCGCAGTTCGCGATCGCGCCATTGGCCCGGCACGACGAGGGCCGGAGTGCAGCAGCCGACCTCGGCGCTGAGCGCCTTGCCTGCCAATGCCGGATCGCCGTGCAGTTCGGCCCAGGTCGCAGAGGAACCCGTGAGGTGCACGGACGCGATCTCGTCGCGGTGGGCGAGGGCCTTGCCGGTGGCGCCGTCACCGCGATGGATCGCGAGCAGGTCGGCGGCGACGAGGGGGCGCAAAGCGGCGGTGAAGTGGTCGGTCAGCGTGTCGTGCAATGGGCTCGGCTTGAGCAGCACGCTGCGACCGTGGCGGAAGATCTGATCGAGGACATCGAGCACCGGCGTCGCTGTGACGTTGCCGGCGCCGAGGACGAGCGCGACTTCGCCGGCCGGCGCAGGCTCCCGTCGTTCGGTCGCGATGGCGGCATCGATGCGCGCGCCATGGCCGCGCAGCAGGATGCGGTCGGCCAACCCGAGCGCGGGCAGCGCCGCGTACGAACGGATACCCGGCATGGGCGCAGCGCAGGCCGCGGGCGCCGTCGAGCGACCAGCCGCGAGATCACGATGCCGCCGTTCGAGCAGCCACAGATGGCGGGCGACGGGCAGCGGGCCGCTCGACCATTCCTCGGCCGGGCTGTGGCGCTGGCTGCTCCAACGCGGCCTGTCGGTGGCGGAACGGACGACGGTCAGCCGCTGGGTCGCGGCCGGCTCACCGCTCGGTGACGAACAGGAGTTGCCGCCGCCGTCGTCGTGGCCCGAGACCGAATGGCGCATCGGCGAGCCCGATCTGGTGATCTCGATCAAGGCGCCGATCCGGCTGCCGGCCGAGGGCGTGGTGCCGTACCAGTACGTCGTCCTGCCGTTCCGATTCGCCGCCGATACCTGGGTCGAGGCTATCGAGATCCGACCCGACAACAAGCGCGTGCTGCACCACTGCAACCTGGCGCGCGTCAAGCTCGGCGAGCGCTTCTCGCAGGAAGGGTTCATCACCGGCTACGTGCCCGGTGGCGACCCGATGGTGCTCGACCCGGGGACAGCGGTGCGGATTCCGGGCGGGTCGGCGCTGGTGCTGCAGGCGCACTACGTGACGACGGGCGAGCCCGAGGTCGACCGCCTGCGCGTGGCGCTGCGGTTTCCCCGCGTGCCGGTGCAGCGCGAGCTCAAGGTGACGATCGCCGCCGACTTCCGCTTCGAGATCCCGCCCGGCGCGCGGGCGCATCCGGTGCGGACGCGGCGGACGCTGCCCTGCGATGTCGACGCGATCGGGTTGTTCGTGCACATGCATCTGCGCGGGCGCGACATGGCGGTGACGGCCGTCGCGCCCGATGGCAGCGAGGAGCGGCTGCTGGTCGTGCCGAACTACAACTTCGACTGGCAGCAGTCCTACCGCTGGGGCGTCGAAGGCAAGTCGTTCGCCAAGGGCACCGTGATCAAGGCGCTGGCGCACTTCGACAACTCGGCGTGGAATCCGTTCAACCCCGACCCCGAGGCCGCCGTCCGCTTCGGCCAGAAGACGACCGACGAGATGATGTACGCGTTCCTGTTCTGGACGCAGCGCGGCGAGAGCCTGGGGCTCTGCATCGATCCGAAGACCGGCCTGCAGGTGGAGTGAAGGCCGCCGGCGGCGAGGTGGTTTGCATGGTCGGGCCGCCGGCGTTCCAATCGGCCGATGCGCATTCCGGTCCTCGCCTTCGTCGCTGCCTCGATCCTGTGGTTGCTGCCGCAGGATCCGGTTTCTCCCCGGGCGCTGACGCGCGCCCAGCAGCTCGCCGCACCTGGCGAGCCGCACCGGTCGCTGCAGCGGCTGGTCGGCGCCTGGGACGTCGTGCTACGGACCACGGTGCCCGGCGAGAAGGAGCGAACCGATCGCGGCACCATGGTCGCGAAGGCGATCCTCGGCGGCCGCCATGTCGTGCTCAACTTCGTGCTCGCCATGCCGGGCAACGCACTCGAGGCCGTGCAGATCCTCGGCTATGACAACCTGACCGAGCAGTTCACCGCCTCGTGGCGCGACGATCACAGCACCTGGGCCGTCGACTGCGCCGGTTCGGCCGACGTCGACGTGCCCGAGCGGATCACGATGCGCGGTTCGATGCGCGATGCCCGCGACCCGGGCGGTCGTCCGTTCCGGCTGGAGTTGACGCTGCCAGCGGCGGGTGGCGACACGGTCACGGCCGCGATCCACGACACCCAGGACGGCGTCGAGCAGCTGCGGCAGACGCAGCAGTGGACACGCCGATAGGCGCGGCGTCCGCTACTTCGCCTTCACCTTCTCCTTGTCGAGGCCGAGCTTCTTCAGCTTGCCGGGGATGAAGGCGTTGCAGTAGGGGTTGCGCGGGTTCTTCTGCCAGTAGTCCTGGTGGTAGCCTTCGGCCGGCCAGAACGTGCTCGCCGCGGTGACCTCGGTGACGATCGGATCCTGGAACTTCGGCTGCCACTTCTCGATCGCGGCCAGCGCGGTCCGGCGTTGCTGCTCGGAGTGGAAGAACAGCGCCGACCGGTACTGCGGGCCGATGTCGTTGCCCTGGCGATCCTTGGTCGTCGGGTCGTGCAGCTGGAAGAAGTAGTCGAGCAGCTCGGAGTAGGGGATGGTCCGCGGATCGAACGTGACCTGCACGACCTCGGCATGGCCGGTCTTCTTGCCACACACCTGCTCGTAGGTCGGATCGTCGACGTGGCCGCCCATGTAGCCCGAGGCGACGGCCGTGACGCCGTCGAGTCGCTCGAGCACGGCCTCGACACACCAGAAGCAGCCGGCCGCGAAGGTCGCGGTCTCGACCGTGCCCGCGCGTCGGTAGTCGGCCTGCATGAACTCGGTCCAGCTGCCGTCCTCGCCCTGGATCGACGAGGTCAGCGTGCGATGGTCCGGCGTCACGAGCTCGAGCACGTCGCGGAACTGCGCCAGCCGCGTCGGGTCGTCCATGCGCGGTCCCTCGGCGTGCAGCGTCAGGATGTTGCGCTCGGCGTCGAGGCTGCCGCGGTAGATCCAGAGGTGGGACGAGGTCGTGTCGATCCAGGTGCCGACGAAGGCCTGCTGCCGCGGGTCGTAGCCGAGCGTCATGAGTCCCGTGAACGGCGTGCCGCCGAAGTCGCTGCGGTGCTCGCCCTGGATCCACAGCCCGCCGATCGAGCGCACCGATTCGGTGAACGGCATGCTCGCCGATGCGCCATCCTGACCCGCCGGCGCCTGCGAGGTCATGGTCCAGTCGCCGACGAGTTGCTGCAACCAGCGATGCTCGGCGCGGGGCTCGGGGATGGGTGGCATGGGTTGGGGCGGCTGTGGCGACTGCGGTTCCTGGGCCGCGAGCGTGGCGATCACGAGGAGAGTCGAGGCGAGCGTCATCATGGGTGTTCATACGGTGCCAGGACCAGATCGCACCTGCTCGACCGCGATGTGGTTTTTGGTCCTGGCACCGAGGCTTCACCCCCGCCTTGATGTTCGTAGTTTGTTAGGTATACCGCGGGCTTGGTCCTGCTGTTCGCCCGCACCTGCTACACCCTGCTGACGGCGCCCGCCTCGCCGCGGGCGCTGTGCGAGGAGGCCGTCCGCCGTGGCCTCGACCACCTCGTCCTCACCGACGGCAACGGGCTCTACGGGCTCTACCCGTTCGCGCGCGAGGCGGCGCGGGTCGGGCTGCAGGCGCTGTTCGGCTGCGAGCTCGTGCACGACGGGCGGCGGCTCGTCGTCATTGCCCGCGATCGTGCCGGCTACGCCTCGCTCTGTGCGTTGGTCAGCGAGCGGCACGGCATCGGCCGGCCGGAAGGCTCGCGCTTCGACCTGCCGCGCGCCTGTGAACGGCACGCGCGCGGACTCTGGTTCGTCTGCGGCGATCCGCGGCTGC
>JAGQRA010000752.1 GCA_020425885.1 Planctomycetota bacterium
CATCGATCGCGGCGAACGGCTCGTCGAGCAACAGCAACGAGGGCTCGGTGATCAACGCCCGGGCCAGGGCGACCCGCTGCGCCTCGCCACCCGACAGCGACCCTGGTCGCTGCCCGGCGCGGCCGGCCATGCCGACCCGTTCGAGCCAGGTGTGCGCCAGGTGCCGCGCCTGCTGGCGCCCCATGCCGCGGGACCGCGGACCGTAGGCGACGTTGTCGAGCGCCGACAGGTGCGGGAACAGCAACGGATCCTGGAAGACGTAGCCGGCGCGACGCTGCTCGGCGACGACGAACGCGCCGCCGGGTCCGCCGTCGAACACCGTGCTGCCGTAACGAATTTCCCCGCCGCCGATCCGCAGCAGCCCGGCGATCGCCGACAGCAGCGTCGTCTTGCCGGCGCCATTGCGACCGACGATGGCGACCGTCTCGCCGCCGCCGGCATCGAGGTCGACCTCGAACCGGGAGTCGCCGCGCTGCAGCCAGAAGTGGGCGACCAGGTTCACGACCGCTCCCCGATCGGGAACCAACGTTCGCGCAGCACGAACAGGATCGCCGCCGAGACCAGGGCCAGCAGCAGACTCAGAGCCAACGCGACGTCGGGGTCGGCCTCGAAGGCCGAGTAGATCAGGAGCGGCATCGTCCGCGTGCGGCCGGCGAGGTTGCCGGCGAACATCATCGTCGCGCCGAACTCACCGAGGGCGCGCGCCCAGGCGACGACCAGACCGGCACCGAGCGCGGGGGCGATCATCGGCAGGGTCACGCTCCAGGTGCGGCGCCATGGCGAGGCACCGAGCGTCGCCGCGACCGCCGCGAAGCGACGATCGAACGCGCGCAGCGCCGCCTCGACGGTGAGGACGAAGAACGGCATCGCGACGTAGGTCGCGGCCAGCACGACCCCGGCCACGGACGACGGCAACACGAGACCGAACCACTCGGCGGCCGGCCGGCCGAGGAAGCCGCTGCGGCCGAAGGCGGCCAGCAGCGCGACGCCGCCGACGACGGGCGGCAACACCAGCGGCAGGATCACGAGGACGCGGACCAGGCGGCGCGACAACGTGTCGCCCCGCGCCAGCCACGCCGCCAACGGCAATCCGAGCATGAACGACAACGCCGCGGCCAGCAGCGACACCTGCAGCGACAGCGTCATCGCCTCGATCACCGCCGGCGCGATAACCAGCTCGACCCGATGCCACGGCGCCCGCAGGGCGAGCCCGAGCAGCGGCATGGCGAACAGCAGCACGCCGGCCACGACCGGCAACAACATCAGCGCGGCGCACAGATCGCGGCGCGACCGCTTCATGGCAGCACGAAGCCGGAGGCGGCGAGGGCTCTGCGGCCGGCATCGGCCAACGCGAAGGCGACGAAGTCGGCAGCGAGCCGGCCGCGTCCGTTGGCGCTGGCCGCGATGCAGAGTTCGACCTCGACGTTCTGCTCCGGCCGGATCGGCACCGCCTCGACGCCGGCCACGCCGAGCAGGTCGGTCGCGTAGACGATGCCGGCGTCGAACTCACCGAGCCGGACCTTGGTGACCACCGCCTTGACGCTGGGTTCGTCCGATCGCGAATGCAGTTCGACTCCGGCCCGGGCGCAGGCCGCCCGCGCGTAGGCGCCGGCCGGCACCCGCGGCCCGCACAGGGCGACCAGCAACCCGGTGCGCTGCAGATCGGCCAGCCCGGCTATGCGATGCGGATTGCCGGCCGCGACGACGATGGTCAGCG
>JAGQRA010000753.1 GCA_020425885.1 Planctomycetota bacterium
ACGCATCGAGCGGATCCAGACGACGACGACCGAATCGGTCGCCGCCATCAACGAGATCGACGACGTCATCACCAAGGTGAACCACGGCTCGCGCAGCATCGCCGCGTCGGTCGCCGAGCAGCGCTCGGCGACGCAGGAGATCGCGGCCAACCTGGCGCAGGCGACGAGGACCGTCGACACCCTGAGCAGCAACGTCACGGAAGGTGCCACGGCCTGCCGCGAGATCAGCCGCGCGATCTCCACGGTGGACGCCGAAGCCATCGCGACCTCGGCCGGCGCCGAGCAGACCGCCGCCTCGGGGTCGGCGATGAAGGCCATGGCCACGCAGCTGATGACAGCGGTCCGTCAGTTCAGGACCTGAGGGCGCACCCCCACCCCGTCGTCCCGGCACGGCCTGCTATCGCGGCGAACGGCCGCGCGAACGCGGTTTGTCGCGCAGCTGTTGCCAGGCCGGATCTTCGAGATAGGTCGTCCCGCTGCCGAAGTTCTGCACCCAGTTGTGACCGTCGGCACCGATGCCGATCTCACGGTGTCGCGGCGACAGCAGGTTGCGATGGTGCCCCGAAGATCCGAGCCAGGCGTAGTGGGCGCCGAGCGCGGAACCGTTGGTGGCGATGTTCTCGCTGACGCCGTAGCCATAGCCGGCCAGCTTCATGCGATCGAACGGCGTGCGCCGCCCCGGCGTCGGCGACATGTGCGCGAAGTAGCCGAGGCGCGACATCTCCTCGGCGTGACCCTGAGCCGCGCTGCAGACCACCACCGAGATCGCCAACGGCCGATGCCGATACATGGCGCGGTACTCGTTGGTGATGCGCAGCAGCTCGCGCACGCTCGAACTCAGCTCCCGCTGCACGACGTTGTTCCAGGCCTCGATCCGGCGCCACTCCTCGAGCTCGTCCCGCTCGGCCACCGAGAGGCAGAAGTCGGCGATGGTGACGGTCGAGCCGGGCGGCAGGGCCCGGGCCCACTCGATGCCGGTCAGGTCACGAGAAGCTCCCGACCCGAGCTGCGTCAGCACGGCGAGGTCCCAGTCCACGTGCTCGAGGTCCGTGCGCAACGACGGCGGCACCTTGATGCCGGACCTCGTGTCCTTCCAAACCGCCCGCAACGCATCGATGCGGTTGTTGACCTCGGCCTGCACGCGGTTGTACTCCGCGAACCGGTCGCTCGGGACCGCCGGCGGTTTGTAGGGATAGAAGTACTTGACCTCGTCGTAGATCAAGTCCTTGGCATGCTTGCGGGCCGCGTCGAGGGCGACCCGATGCTCGGCCAGCCGCTCGACCTGCCGGCGCAGCTGGCTGCCTTCGAGCTTCGCCACGAGCTGCCCGAGATCCTGGTCGAACGCCATGGCCGCGACCTCGAGCATGTCGGGGCCCCGCGCCAGCAGGTCGGTGACGAACTGATCCCGCACCTCCGGATCGCGATTCTTGAACGCGGCGGCGATCTTGCCCTGGACCTTGTCGGCCTCCTTGCCCAGCTCGACCGATCGCACCGACACGAACCCGCCCTTGCCGAGCAGGTAGCCGCGCTCGTCGAAGCGCTCACCGCGGCCGCAGGCAATGACACGATCGATGTCGGACTTCAGACCGGCGTCGGCGCGCAACGCCTTGGCCAGCAGGTCCTCGGCCAAGGCCGAATCGCCGGAGCCGTAGATCATCGTCGCCGCTCCGAGCGCGGCCGGTCCGGCCACTCCGACCTGTTCGAGCAGCGCGGCGATACCGGCCGCCGACAGCTCCGGCCAGGTAACCTTGCCGGCATCGCCGACGGTCGTGAAGCGACAGCCGTCGACCGCGGCGAGCGTGGCCTCCGTTCCCGAACGCAACATCGTCCGCAGCAGTCGACCCGAGCGGAGTTCGGCGGCGACCCGGTCGTGCAGCGCGGCACTCCTGCTCGCCTGCTCGGCCCGCGCCTCGAGCCGCGCCGCGAAGCCGGCATCCTTCGACCGGGCCAGGTCCGCGGCCTCGCGCAGCATGCCCGCGGCCGCCGCATGGTCGCCGATCGCCTCGAGGTCGCGGATCCGGTCCAGCTTGGTGCGCAACGCCGAGAAGGAGCTGCCATCGTCGCCGACGCCCGCAGCGGGCGCGTCGCCATGCGCGGCCGGCCCCGGATCGGCCGCGGATCCACCCTCGACCACGGCAACCCGGTCTGGTTGCCGGGCCATGCCCACCGCCATGGCCTGCTCGATGCGCCGCCGCGCCTGCCCGATCACGGAGGAATCACCGCTGCCGGGGAAACGATGCTGCGCCAAGGTCAGCATCGTCACGGCATCTCGCGGCTTGCCGGCATCCACCAGCAGGTTCGCCTCGGACACGATCGTCGCGGCCGCGGTCACGGCCTCGGCGCGCAGGCTGGCGAGCCGCGACTCGACGCGGGCGACCTCGGCCTCACCGCCGACCTGACCGATCTCGGCCTCGAGCACCGCGATCGCCTGCGCGAACAAGCCCTGGCTGGCGAGCCGATCGGCATCGGCGATGGCGGCGGCCACGAGGTCCTGCCCCGCGGCGACGACCTCGGGAGTCACGGCCACGGCCGACGGCTGGTTCGGGCTCGGCGTTTCGGCAACGGCCGGCGGCGCGACCTCCGCCGGCTCCGGCGGCCGCTGCAGCAGCTTCTCGCGCAGCGTCGAGCGCACGATCCGCGCCGCCATCCGCACCGCCGGCTCACTGCCCTCCTCGAGCCGGCGCAGCTCCCTGATCCAGACCGCGTAGGGGCCGCTGGTCGGATCCAGCACGCGGGCCTCGAGTTCACGGATCGACACGTCGATGGCCTCGACCTCGGCTTCGACCGCTGCCAACCGCTGCAATCGATCATCCTCGGCGCCCTGCCATTCGCGACGACTGGCGGCGATCCGAGTCCGGGCCAGCCCGAGGTCGCCCTGATCGCGCGCCTTCTCGATCAGAGCGAACTGACCCCGCACCGCCTGCTCATCACCGCGGTTGTAGTACGCCAGCGTACCGAGTCCGGCGACGATGAGGATCCCGATCACGATCGGCAACCGCGAGCGCCTGGTCTGGCGCTGGCGACCGGCCCGCGGCCGCGGCAGGTCGAGAACGTCTTCGGGCGACGCGGCGCGTGACACCGACCGTCCGACCACCAGCACCGACCGCCCGATCTCGATGCGGTCGCCGAGCTGCAGCATGACCGAATCGATCTGCGCGCCGTTCACACGCACGGCCTCGAGTCCGACCAGGCGCAACCCGTCCGCGGCCGGTTCGAGGCGGGCATGCCGCGCCGCGATCCCCTCCTCGGCGAGGCGAAGGTCGGACCGTTCGTCGGACCCGAGAATGACGGGTTGATCGGGCGGTGGGGAATAGAGGAAGGTCTGCCCTCGGTCGAGGATCTGCAGAGTGAACATGCGGCAGCTGGGTCCGTCCGGAAGGGGCCGTAGGGCGACGGGTCTCTGACCGCCGATGCTAGCCGTTTCGCTCGGCCTCGGGCAGGGAGTTTCGCCGCCAGAGCGACCCGATGCGGCCCGTTGTCCGGGCACGGTAGGGCACCAGATCGGTGGCGAACGAACGCCGGGCCAGCAGTGTCACCGGCAGTTCGGCCAGGACCCCGGCGAGCCGCTCGAACTCCAATTCGGTCTGGTTCGCGACCAGCAGCCATCCCCCCGGCCGCACGCCAGCCACCGCCCGTCGCAGCAGGCGGCGGGGCTGCAGGTGGGAGAGCGGCGAGCCCCAGCGCAGCAGGGAGAATGCGCTGAGGAACGGATAGAACATCGTCACCACGTCCTGCGGCGGCACCTCGAGGCGTGCGAAGTCGGCGACCTCGAACGAGACCCCGGGACCGGCCAAGGCCGCATTGGCCGTGGCGTGGTCGGCCCGCGAATGACCGTCCCGGTAGATCCCATGGCCGTCGATCTCGATCCCACGTAGCCGCACCCTCCGCCCACGACCTGCCAGCCAGCGTTGCAGGGCGGTGGCATATTGGAACGACCCGCTGCCGATGTCGATGGCGCGAAGCTCGTGGTCGCGACTCGGCCACACCTGCCCGCCGGACAGCGCCTCGAGGCCGTCGAGCAAGGCCAGATTCTCGGCATACACGAGGCGGCTCGACGCGGCCCGGAGGGCGCCGAGCTCATGACGCGTCTCCAGCGTGACGGCCCGATCAGCGGCGGCATCGCGCGTGGCTCCATCCAACCAATCGAACAGGTTCTCTTTCGGTTCGCCCGCCGGCGCCGGCCGCCCCCGGCTCCAGCGCAATCGCGAGCGCAGCGCGAACGCCAGCTCGTTCACAGGGGCCTGAAGCAGACAGGCCGATCTGACCAACAGCGATGCCATCGTCGGCCTATCGGCACCCGGGTCTGGAATACCGAACCCGCTTCGTTTCCCCGAGAATTCCGACATTCCTGTCGATGGCGGCGCGGGTGGGTCGTCACCCTGGCAACTGCCGAAGCTCGGCAGCGAACCCAACCGACCCCACTACCCCGAACCGGAGACCACCATGCCGAAGTACATGCTCATCCTGCGCAGCGACGTGACCGCCGACTACAGCAAGTTCACCCCTGAGGACTTCCAGGAACTGCTGGGCGCCTACCAGGCATGGGGGGACAAGCTGACCAAGGAAGGGCGAC
>JAGQRA010000754.1 GCA_020425885.1 Planctomycetota bacterium
ACGAGGGCTTGCGACAGGACCGTCGGTGTTGGCCGAGTGGCCGCGCGGTGGCCGGGCGTGATCCGAAGCCGGATGACGGCAGCGTTCCCCATGCACGGGCTGTTTTCCCGAGACGCGGGTTTTGCGGAGGCTTTCTTGACTACCGGGGTAGTTGCGGCCGACTACTCCGGTAGTAGAGTGTGCCCATGAAAGGACCCCGCAACCTCGGTGATCTGCAACTCGCCATCCTGCGCACGCTGTGGGACAGCGGCGAGGCGGCGGTTGCCGAAGTCCATCAGACGCTCAGCGATCGCGGTCTCGCGCTGACGACGATCGCGACGATGCTGCGCAAGATGGAGGAGAGGAAGCTCGTCGCCCATCGTGAGAACGGGCGCCAGTTCCTCTATCGGGCGATCGTCGACCCCGGCCTGGTGCAGACCAACATGGTCGGGGACCTCGTCTCGCGGCTGTTCGACGGCGATCCGCTGGAACTGGTCAACCACCTGCTGCGCGCCGGCGAGATCGATCTCGCCGAACTCGAGGACCTCAGGAAGCGGGTGGCCGATGCCGAACGCAAGCAGAGGTCGAGCCGGAGGAAGGCGTGATGGGCGCGTTCTCGGTGCCGGTGTTCGCCGATTGGCTGGTGACGTTCGCGATCCACTCGACCTGCGCACTCGGGATGGCCGCCGCGCTCAGCCTCGTGATGCGGCGCCGTTGGCTCGTGTGGCAGGAACGGATGCTGCGGTTCTCGCTCTGGGTCGCCTTGCTGAGCAGCAGTCTGCAGGTCGCGTTCGCGACCACACCTTTGTCGTTGTCGCTGCGACCCGACCTGGCCGCGGTCGAGCCGGTATCGATCGCGGGGGAGTTGCCATCGCCGGCGGATCTGGCGGCGATACCGGGCCCGGCCTTGGCGACATCGGCGCCCGGCTGGTGGTCGTCGGCCGAGGTGCTCGCCTCGATCGCGCTCGGGCTCGCCTTGCTGGGCGGGCTGTGGCTGCTGCGGACCTATGGGCGGCTGCGTCGCGTGCTGCGGAACCGCGAGCCGGAGACCGACGGCCGTTGTCTGGCGATCGCGGCCGATGTCGCCCGTTCGCTGGGCCTGCGACAGTCGCCGCACGTCAGCCGGAGTCAGCAGATCCTGACGCCGATCGCCTTCGGCTGCCTGCGACCCGAGATCTGCCTGCCGGTGCGAGCCGCTTCTCTCGATGACGAGGCCTTGCGGGCGATGTTGGCCCACGAGGTGGCTCATCTGCGACGGCTCGATCCGGCGTGGATGTGGTTGGTCGCCGGACTCAATGCCCTGTTCCCGTGGCAACCCCTCCTCGCCCTCGTGCGGCGCCGCTGGTCCCACCTGGTCGAGTTGCGTTGTGACGCGATCGCCGCCGGGCAGACCAGCCCGACCGCCGTTGCCCGTTGCCTGCTCGACGTCGCCGGCTGGCTCAGGCCTGGACAACAGGTCCCCACGGTGGCCCTCGGCATGGCGGCGCGCCCATCGGCGCTTCGTCGTCGCGTCGAGGCGGCGCTGCACGAAGCCGCCGCCGGGCGCGTGAATCGGCCGCTGTCGGTCGCTTTCAGCGGCCTCTCGCTGGCCACGCTGACCTTCGCCGCACCTGGCGTCGATTCGACGCCGATGGCGAGCGGGCCCGAGCCGGCCGCGATCACCCTGCCCGTGGAGATCCGACCCGCCGGCGGGTCGATGTCCGCAGCATCGTTGCGTGTGACGGTGACGCAGCTCGAAGGCGAGCGTGCCGCCCTGTTGGACGAGCTAGATCGACTGCGTCGCGAGGTCCGGCAGAGTCCCCTTCGTCCCGAACTCGATCCGTTGCTGGCTCTGCTCGAGCGCAGCCTCGACGGAGTCCAGAGCCAGTTGCAGCGCCTGCATGCGCTGATCGATCGTCGTGCAGCTAGAGAATCCCTTCTGAAGTCGAGGTGAACCGATGACCCATATGATCCTGTTTCGTTCCCTGATCACCGCGTGCGCCCTGGGCGTCGCGGTCCAGGTCCCCGCCCAATCCAAACCGATCGCCAAGAAGAAGGAAGCCGTCGAGGCGTTCGTCGTCGATGTCGAGAGCAAGGCCGTGCAGGAGAAGCTGCGCAAGGCACTCGAACTCCTGCGCAGCGAAGAGGAGAACGAGGGCGGTCGTGCCGAGGCCGTGAAGGCGCTCGAGGAAGCGCTCGCCAAGCTCGACAAGAGTGCGGCCAAGGGGCAGCTCGCGCGTGTCTGGCGGGAGGTGGGACGCGAGTCCGAGAGCGAGGGTGATCCGGCGCGGCGCCTGGCCCTGCTCCAATTGGCCGACGGCAGCGTCGCCGAGGCGCGAGCCGGCAGCACTCTCGCCGTCCGTTCGAAGGCGGTTGCCGACCTTCTGAAACAGAAGGGGGCGATCGCGAAGATCAAGGAAACGCAGACGATCGAGAAGGCGATCGAGAAGGCCGACACCGCCCAGCGAGACCGGCTGCTCGATTACCTCCGCGCGCGGGAGACCGAAACGGAGCGGAAGTCCGCGCACGAAGCTGCCAAGGCTCTGCTCAAACTCGATCAACGGCACCCTGATGCCGGCGACGAACACGACGTGTTGGTCGAGGTCAGGGAGTCGCCGGAAGGCAACGGGCGCTCGGCCACGGCGGCGAAGCGGCTTGGCGGCATCTACTTCACGGATCCGCGCGCCAATGATGCTGACGCTGACGACGACGACGATGACGACGACAGCATCGTCGAAGCGATTCGAGGTGTCAGCAAGGAGCTACGCCAGATCCGCAAGCTCATGGAACGCGTGCACGGTCGGCTCGAAGCCGGCAAGGCGCGCAGCCACGACGATGACGATGACGACGACCAGGGCAAGGGCCGGGTGCGATTCCGCTGGGCGCCGGCGAAGCCGAGCGAGCATGGCCTGTTCGTGATCGAGGACAAGGACGGCAAGGCCGGTGCGACCAGCTATCGCTGGATGCAGAAGGCGCGGGATGCGGCCGAGGAGCCGCAAGGCCGTTGGACCGAGGTCTGGACCGAGCGGGCGCCGAAGGAATCGGGCAAGTCCGAGAAGAAGCCGCAGCTCCGCGGCATCCGAGCCGTTCGTCCGGTGCCGGCGCCGAAGGACGACGGGCGAGCCTTCTGGATCGAGATCGACAAGGAGGCCGCCGAGAAGGCGGTCGAGAACAAGACCAAGAACGTCGAGCAGCGCTACCGCGTCAAGGTGGCGCCCAAGGTCATGTCGACCACCGAGAAGAAGGTGATCGGACTGGAAGGGGCGGTCGTGGTCCCCGATGTGCAGCCCGAGGCGCCCGAGGCGCCGGCGGTGCGGCGCGTCCGTCTGGTCCGCTGAAGCGCGCGAAGAGGCTGGGCAGTGCGTCGGCCGCGCCGGCCTACTGGCCGAGGTGCGGGAAGGCGAGGTCCAGGAACTGGTAGCTGAAGGTGCCCGGGATCAACTCCGGCACCTGGTTGCCATAGCGATCGGCGACCATGACTCCGGCATCCTCGTTGTTCAGGACGGCGCGGTAGGCGACGCGGTCGCCTTCGGTCGACCAGTCGTAGCTGTTGACCTGGTATGCCCTGCCGTCGCCGGACAGCAGGAACGGTTCGGCGCCGAATCCCGGTACGGTCGCGAACAGCTCGGTGCGCCAGTACTCGATCTTGTTGGCGCGGAAGGCGATCTGGCGGCCGTCCGGCGACCAGCGGAAATCGCTGACGTAGCCGCCACCGATCATGACGCCGTTGATGACCGACGCCGTGACGCCGCCGGTCGCGGGGGCCAGCAGCAGTTCCGCGAAGCCGAACTGATCGCGAATCGCGACGAAGGCGATGTGGGTCGCATCGGGTGACCAGGCGAACGAGTTGACGATGGTGAAGGTCGAATCGTAGGTGTCGAGCCGGACCGGGTCGGTCGCCTCGGCGACGCGCGTGACGTAGAGCTGCTGGCCGTCATCGTCGTCGGCCACGAATGCGATCCGGGTGCCATCGGGTGACCACTGCGCCGCGAGCAGGTCTGCCCCGGCCAGCGCCGCGCCGGTGCGGGCCGCGGGAGCCGAGGAGCCATCGCGATGGACGACGAAGAGCTCGGCGTAGGGATTGTCACGTTGGGCCTTCATCAGCAGCATTTGACCGGACGGTGACCAATCGAAGCTCGACACGTTGGACCCCGTGACCAGATCGCCGCTGACCGCGATCGGGAACGTCTCGCCAGGCACGCTGGGGGCCACGAACAGCTCGACGATCTGGTTGTTCCGCTGGTTCGCGAGATAGGCGACGCTTCTGCCGTCCGGGGCCCACTTCACCTGCGCCGCGAGCGGTTCGATGCTGCCGCCAGTGACCATCGAGCCGCTGACGAGGGTCGGGTCCGCGCTGCCATCGGCCGCTACCACGAAGGCTTCGATCTGCCCCACGGCCGATGCGTCGGCCGTGAACGCGATCCGGTCGCCGGCCGGAGACCACGCGAAGTCGCGCACGTGACCGTCCTGTACCAGCGTGCCGCTGACCTTGATCGCGGCGGCGCTGCCGTCGATCGGGGCGACGAACAGTTCGGGCAAGCCGGCGAACCCTGGGTCGGAGAGGTAGGCGACGCGGCGGCCGTCGGGCGAGGCGCGGAAGGCCGTCACGTTCTCGTCGGTGGCGATGCGGGTCGGTTCGGTCCGCGCCGCCGGCAGCACCGTTCCGAGGTCTGCGAAGCTGCCGCCGTCGGCGACGAACTCGGGCTCGAGCAGCATCAGCAGGTGCGCCGTCGTGTCGACGACGTACTCGGCGGATGGCGCGCCTTCGACGCCGGCCGAGCTGACGGCGGTGACGCGCAGATAGCGCAGCCCGGTGTCGCCGAGCAACGTGATCTCGGCGTGATCGACGCCCGGGCCGGCAACGGCGGCGATGTTCATCGGATCGGGTCCGGCGGTGGGCACCGACGACGCGTAGACGACGTGCATCAGGTACGACGTGGCGTCCGTCGCCGGATCGAACCGCAGCAGATAGCGTGGCGCGCCGGCCGGGTGGGTCCCCAGGCGCAGGTTGGACGGCGCCGGCGGCGGCGTCGTGTCGATCGAAGCGGCCGGGCCTTCAGGGCCGGTCTTGCCGCGTCGACAGGACGTCGAGAGCACGGCACAGGCCATGAGGGCGACGCAGAATGCGGTACGGGACGAGATGGAACGGGGGGGCGTTTGGTTCTTCACGATTGAGAGCAACTCCACTTGCATGCTAGCCGGGGTCTCGGACCTACGCCTATTGCCAATGCGTCCGAACCATGTCAGGCCGCGCGGCGGGCGCTTTCGGGCGGGCGGGTTTCGCGCCGGAGCGGTCGCCCGACGTGAGTCCTCACCGGACCAGATACCGGGTACGTCGGGGCGGCATGGCGGCCATGATGGTAGTTTGCCGCCTACCGAAGCCGAGCCGCAGAGGATGCGCGGGCATCCCATGACCAGGTTCAAGAAGGCGATCCGCAGTACCGCCAATGTCCGACTCTTCCTTCTCACGCCTGCTGCGTGATCGCGATGCGATCGCGGAGCTGCTCGAAAGAACGGCGTCCGGTGCCGGCCTGCGTGGGCTCGATGAGCTCGGGGTCGAGCCGACGCACCTGCACCGGGCCCTCGAGTCCGGTGCCGGTGGCCTCGAGTCGACGCGCGGCGGTGGCGGCACCGCCAGCCACGATGGCCTCGAGGCGATCGTGCGTCTGCATGCGCGTCCGTCGCTGCTGGTCGTCGATGGCCGGATCGACCTCACCGATGGACAGGTCTGGCGTCGCCGCCTCGCGCCGTACACGGCGGTGTTGGAGCGGGCGATGCAATCGGTCGGTCGCGTCGATCTCTACGACGACGATTCGTTCGACTGGGTCGGAACGGCCTGGGTCGTCGCCGAGAACACCGTGGTGACCAACCGCCACGTCGTCGAAGCGTTCGGCAAGAAGGACGGCGAACGCTGGGTCTTCGTCCAGAAGTCGGCGCCGCGCGCGGTCTCCGCCGATGTCGACTTCGTGGCCGAGCACGGCTGCGCGACCGTGAACAAGGTCCGCGTCGCCGGCATCCGCTGGGTCTGGCACGGGCCCGGACCGAGCGCGGACCTCGCGCTCATGGAACTGGAAGGCTCCGGCATTCCGGATCCGATCCCGTTGTCCGAACACGATGGCGATCAGGACCGCTTCATCGCCGTCGTCGGTTATCCGGCGCGCGACAGCCGCAACGAGGACGCGGCGATGGCGCGCATCTTCGACAATCTCTACGGCATCAAGCGCTTCGCTCCGGGGCAGATCACCAACGCGACCGACGCGATGCGATTCGAGCACGATTGCTCGACGCTCGGCGGCAATTCGGGCTCGGTCGTGCTCGATGTCGAGACCGGTCACGCGATCGGGCTGCACTTCGGCGGCACGTTCAAGAAGGCCAACTTCGCCGTGCGGGCGTCGGTCGTGCGCGACGCGTTGTCGCGCTCCAAGGTGAAGGTGGCGGTGCCGGCGAAGGCCGGGGTCGCAGCCGCCGAGCCCGCGGCCCCCGGCGGGACGGTCGCCGAAGTTGCCGGTGCCGCGACGCGGCACAACGTCGACGAGCAGACGGGGTCGACCGACACCGCAGCGATGCCGGCGCTGGTCGATGGCCTCGCCGCCGCGATGCAATCGGCGCGACGGACCGTCGAGGACGCCTTCCGCGCGATCCGCGACCAGGTCGGCAACTCGGAGGCGCCGCTGCCGGTCGCCGAGGCCCGGCGTCTGTTGACCGCCTTGCGCGACGAACGCCGCGATGCGGAGCTCGTCGAACTCGGGGCGCTGATCGTGGCCAAGGGACAGGACCATCCGATGGTCTGCCGTCTGCTCGCGCAGGGTCAGATCGAGGCCGGCGACCTCGATGGCGCGATCGCCAACCTCGATCGCACGGCGGCGAAGCTGGCGCGGCGGCTCGCCGCCGCCGCCGACCCGACGCAGGCGTCCGAGGCGCTGTGGATCCGCAACGAGCAAGCCGAGGTGCAGGGCCTGTTGGGGCGCGCCTACAAGCAGCGCTATCACGATGCGGGCCCGACGCGCGACGATCCGCGCACGGCCGATGCCGAGCGGGCGATGGCCTGCTACGGCGAGACCTATCGCGCCGCGCCGATCGCCAATCTCTGGCACGGCATCAACCTGGTCGCCCTGCGCCATCATCAGCATCGCCTGACGCGCCGCGATTCCTACGAACGCGATCCCGAGGCCGATCGGGTCGCGGCGGACGTCCTGCGCAACCTCGACGTTGTCGACGAGATCGGCGATACCGGGGTCTGGGACGTCGCGACCCGGGCCGAGGCCATGCTGGCCCTCGGGCGCCACGAGGACCTGACGGCCGCGGTCGATGCGCTGTTGTTGCGTTCGGACCTGACCCCGTTCGTCGTGCGCAGCTTCCAGCGCCAGCTGCGCCAGATCTGGCAGCTCGACGAGGTCGCCACACCGGGGCGGCTCGTGCTGCCGAAGCTAGCCAGGTGGCTGGCGGAGCGCGCCGGAGAGACGCCGCCGGCGGCGCCGCTGCGTGCGCCGGCCAAGGCCGCGGTGCGCCCGGAGGTCGACGACAATCGAGCCGGCCGCCGCGCGCGCGGTGTCGCCAAGATCGGGGCCACCTTCTTCGACGGCGACGGTAGCGGCTTCCTGTTCGATCCGCTGCTGATCTGGCCCGAGTACGACGGTCCGCGCAACGTCTTCCTGCTGACCAACGCCCACGTCTGCAGTCCGGATGCCGATCCGCTCGCCGGCGACGGGCCGCTGCATCCCCGCGCCGCACGCTTCGCCTTCCTCGGTCCCAAGGGCAGGATCGATCGCCAGATCATGGTCGCCTACTGCGAGCCGCTGTGGTCATCGCCGCCGAACGAGCTCGACGCCACATTGCTGCTGCTCGACGGTGGCCCGACGGCGCAGCCCTACCCGCTGCGGCAGGGCGAGGTGAAGCCGGGC
>JAGQRA010000755.1 GCA_020425885.1 Planctomycetota bacterium
CGCCCTGACCGAGGGCGGCTACGAGGTGATGGAGGCGGTCGACGGGCAGGACTGCGTCGATCAGCTCGGCGGCAAGGCCGTCGACCTCTTCATCACCGATCTGAACATGCCGCGGCTCGACGGGATCGGCCTGATCAAGGCCATCCGCGCCCACGCCGCGCATCGCGGCGTTCCGATCGTCATGCTGACCACGGAATCCGATCAGAACAAGAAGATGGAGGGCAAGGCTGCCGGCGCGACCGCCTGGATCGTCAAGCCGTTCCAGAGCGCGCAGCTGCTCGCCGTCGTCAAGAAGATCCTGGGCTGAGGGGGCCGGTGAGATGTCCGAGAGCAACATCGAAAGACTGCGCAAGACCTATCTGACCGAGGCCGGAGAGCTGCTCGATGACATCGAGCAGAAGCTGCTCGACCTCGAGAACAATCCCGGTGACATGGACCTCGTCGATCATGTCTTCCGCATCGCCCATACCATCAAGGGCTCCGGTGCGATGTTCGGCTTCGACGACATCGCCCGATTCACGCACGACCTCGAGGACGTCCTGGACAAGGTCCGCGGTGGCAAGCTGGCCGTCACCGCGGAGCTGATCCAGGTGGCGCTGCTGTGCGGCGACCACATCCGCGCCATGGTCGGCGGCAACACCGATGAGGCGGCAGGCGTGGCGCTGCTGGCACGCCTGCGGGGTCTCGGCGCAGCCAGCGCGATGGCGACACCGCCGCCGCCGACCGCCGCCGACGCGGTGACCTATCGCATCGGCATCCGCCTCGACGCCAAGGTGCTGCGGATGGGTACCAATCCGATCCTGCTGCTGCGCGAGCTCCGCGATCTCGGCGAGTGCACCGTCCACGGGCACGATGAAGACCTGCCGCTGTTCGAGGACATGGACCCCGAGCTGTGTTACCTGCACTGGAACGTCACCCTGACGACCACGCACGGCGAGCAGGCCATCCGCGACGTCTTCATCTTCGTCGAAGACGAGTGTGAACTGACGATCGAGGCCTTGACGCCGGACGCGGCATCGAAGCCCGGAGCCGACGATCCCGATACCGACAGGCTACCCGAAGCGCCCGACGACGGGCCCAGGGTGCTGCTCGAGCAGCCCCACTCGGCGCCCGGCGGTAGCAGGCGGGCCGGCGGTGACACCGCCAAGAGCATCCGCGTGCCCGCAGCAAGGCTCGACACCTTGGTCGACCTGGTCGGCGAGCTCGTCATCGCCCAGGCTCGGCTCAGCCAGCTGGCCGCGTCATCCCTCGATCCGAGCCTGCGCTCGATCGCCGAGGACGTAGAACTCCTGAGCAGCAACCTGCAGGAGAACGCCATGAGCCTGCGCATGGTGCCGATCGGAACGACCTTCGACCGCTATCGCAGATTGGTGCGCGACCTCTCCAGCGACCTGGGCCGCGAGGTCAATCTCGTGACCGAGGGCGGCGACACCGAGCTCGACAAGACGGTGATCGAGCGGCTCGGCGACCCGTTGGTCCACATCATCCGCAACAGCATCGACCATGGCATCGAGTTGCCCGATGCCCGCGAAGCCGCAGGCAAGCCACGCATCGGCACCGTCCGACTGTCGGCGCGCCACTCCGGCGGCGTCATCGTGGTCGAGATCGCCGATGATGGCGGCGGACTCGATGCCGAGGGGATCAGGGCCAGGGCGATCGAACGCGGCCTGCTCGCGGCGGACGCAGTCGTCACCGACCAGCAGCTCTCCGACTTCATCTTCCACCCCGGGTTCTCGACCGCGGCGAAGGTGTCGAACGTGTCCGGGCGCGGCGTCGGCATGGACGTCGTGAAGCGGTCGGTCGAGGAGCTGCGTGGCACGATCGTGACCATCAGCGCGGCCGGTGAAGGCACCACCTTCACGATCCAGCTGCCGCTGACGCTGGCGATCATCGATGGCCTGCTGGTCGAGGTCGGCGGCGAGATGCTCGTCATCCCGTTGGAGCTGGTCGGCGAGTGCATCGAGCTGACGCGCGACGACATCGCCCGCCAACACGGTCGCGAGGTCGCCGAGGTGCGCGGGCATCTGGTACCCTACGTCGAGCTGCGCAAGTGGATCGGCCTCCACGGCGAACGACCTGCCATCGAGCAGGTCGTGCTCATCGAGTTCGAGGGCAGATCGTTCGGTCTGGTCGTCGACGGGGTCGTCGGTCAGATCCAGGCGGTCATCAAGAGCCTCGGCAAGCTGTACGAGAACATCGACGGCATCGCCGGCGGCACCATCCTCGGGGACGGCAACGTGGCCTTGATCGTCGACGCCCCACAGCTGTTGCGCAAGGTCATGAGTTCCGGGGATTCCATGGGCAACCTGACGCCTTCGGAGCGGGCCGCTCCGGACCGCCGACCATCAGGGCAAGTCACATGCGCGGGCATCGCGCGATGAACACGAAGACAGACAACCAGGGGGAAGAGAGATGAGACTGACAATCAAGGTGAAACTGCTGTTCGGCTTCGGTGCCGTTCTCGCGCTGCTGATCGCATGCGTCTACATGGCCGACGGCAGCATGGCCGGCCTCAATGACCAGGTGAACTCGATCGTCGACGTGTCGGCCGAACGGGTCAAGCTGGCCGCCCGCATCAACCAGGACCTGCTGACGATCTCGCGGGCCGAGAAGAACGTCATCCTGGCCTCGAGCCAGGACGAGATGACCGGCTACGTCGAGACGATCGGCAGCACCAAACAGGCGATGCAGGCCCGGCGCGAGCAGCTGCGGGGCCTCGTCAGCGAGGCGGGCAAGGCCAAGCTCGATCAATTCGCCGCCAAGTGGGACGAGTACGTCAAGATCAACGACGAGGTCGTGAAGCTGGCGCGGCTCAACTCGAACGTCCGAGCGCGGCAGATGTCCTCGACGACGGTGCGCGAGTCCTACGAGGCCGCCGAGGCCTCGATGCGGGCGATTGCGAACATGAACGATGACCAGGCGGTGGCCGCCCGCAAGGATGCGGAAACCGCCGCAACCAGGGTCGAACTCGGCAACCATATGCTGCAGGGCTTGCTGCGGATCTCGCGCACCGAGAGGAGCATCGTGCTCGCGACCACCGCCGCAGCTCGCGACCAACTGGAGGGCACGACCAGGACCTTGATCGGGGACCTCCAGACCCGCGGCCAGCAGCTGCGCCAACTGGAGGCCGACGCCGGCGTGACCCAAGTCGACGCCTTCTCGAGCAAGTGGAGCGAATACGTCTCGATCAACGAGGAGGTCCGCAGGCTGGCCCGCAGTGAAGCCGGCACCGAAGCGCTGGCGTTGTCCGATGGCACCGGTCGCGCCGCGCTGGATCAGTGCGAGGCCATGCTGACCAGGATCGTCGACGCCAATGAGGCGGCGGCGACCGAGGCACGGACCAGCGCTGCCAGGTCTGCCACGCGGGCTCTCATTGCAGCCAGCATCATCCAGGCCATGCTCGCCACCCACTGCGCCGAGAAGAGCCTGATCCTCGAGACGTCGACCGCAGGTATGGACAAGCACGCCGCCGAGATCGCGGCCAGCGTTGCCCAGGTTGCGTCCTTCCAGGCCGAACTCGAGCAGCTCGCCACCGCCGAGGGCAAGGCCAGGATCCGCGACTTCAACGCCACCTGGGCCAGCTTCCTGGCAGGCAATGCCGAGGTGCGCGGCATCAGTCGTGAGAACGGTAATCAGCGGGCGTTCGACCTGGCCGCCGCCGAGGGTCGCACTCTGTCCGACGCGTGTGCCGCGCTGATGCGCGACATCGTCGAGCTCAGCGACGCCGGCATGGCCGCCGACAAGGAGACCAGCGACGCCGTGTACGCCTCGTCGCGCCACGCGCTGCTGTGGCTGAGCGGCATCAGCATCGCCTTCGCCGTGCTGGTGAGCCTGTGGATCATCATCGGCATCAGCCGCGGCCTGCGGTCCGCGCTCGGCTCGACGCAGGCCATCGCCCAGGGCGACCTGACCCAGGACATCGAGGTCCGCAGTCGCGACGAGATCGGCGACCTGCTGACCGCGATGCGCGCCATGCTGGTCAAGCTGCGCACCATCGTCGGCAGCGTCTCCTCGGCCTCGGACGCCGTCGCCGGCGGCAGCACCGAACTCAGCCAGACCTCGCAGGAGATGTCGAACGGCGCGACCGAACAGGCCTCGTCGATCGAAGAGATCACCTCGTCGATGGAGGAGATGACGGCGACCATCCGGCAGAACGCCGAGAATGCAGCGCAGACCGAGAAGATCGCCACCAAGTGCTCGACCGACGCGGCCGAGGGCGGCGCGGCGGTCGGACAGACGGTCGAGGCGATGAAGAGCATCGCCGACAAGATCGGCATCATCGAGGAGATCGCGCGTCAGACCAACCTGCTGGCGCTCAACGCCGCGATCGAGGCCGCGCGCGCCGGCGAGCACGGCAAGGGCTTCGCGGTCGTCGCCTCGGAGGTGCGCAAGCTCGCCGAGCGCAGCCAGAACGCCGCCGGCGAGATCAGCGAGCTGTCGTCCTCGAGCGTCGAGGTCGCGATCAAGGCCGGCGACATGCTGCAGAAGATCGTGCCGGACATCCAGCGGACGGCCGACCTCGTGCAGGAGATCAGCTCGGCCAGCAAGGAGCAGGATGCCGGTGCCGGTCAGATCAACAAGGCGATCCAGGAGCTGGACAGCGTGATCCAGAACAACGCCTCGGCGTCCGAGGAGATGTCGGCCACGGCCGAGGAGCTGGCCGGCCAGGCCGAGCAGCTGCAGGACACGATGGGCTTCTTCACCGTCGACGAAGCCGGGCACGCTCCGCGCCAGGGCAAGAAGGCTCCGGCGCAGAGCCGCCGCCGCGCGCCGGCGACGGCCAAGGCCAAGGTCAGCCGGGCTCGCCCCGCGCCGCCGCGGATCGATGACGTGCCGCCGGCCTTCGACCGCGATGCGGGTGGCGGCATCGACCTGGATCTGGACGTCGAGAGCGTCACCGACGACGAGTTCGTCAAGTACTAGGGGAGCAGGACAATGAGCGAACAGCAAGCTTCACAGTCTGGTCAGTACCTCACCTTCAGGCTCGACGAGGAGGTCTACGCCCTCGAGATCAGCAAGGTGCGTGAGGTGCTGGAGTTCAAGAAGGCGACGCGGGTACCGCGGACCCCGGCCTACATGCGCGGCGTCATCAACCTGCGTGGCAACGTCGTCGCCGTGGTCGACCTCAAGCAGCGCTTCGGCATGGGGCGCACCGAGACCACGATCGACACCTGCAGCGTCATCGTCGAGATTCCTGTCGACGGTCAGGAAGTCGTCCTCGGGGTGCTCGCCGATGCGGTCCAGGAGGTGATCGAGCTCGAATCGGGGCTGATCGAGCCGCCGCCTCAGATCGGCACCCGACTCGACGTCGACTTCATCAAGGGCATGGGCAAGCAGGATGACGAGTTCATCATCATCCTCGACATCGACCGCGTGTTCTCGTCAGAGGATCTCGACCTGGCCAGGCAAACCGATTCGATGTCCGCCAACCGGGCTGAAGTGTGCGTGGATGCCGGCGGCGAAGCCTGATACCCGTCGTCGGCGCGACGCCGAGACATGCAGGATCTCGGTCGGTGACTACCGTCGCCTGACCGGGTTCATCCATGAATTCCTCGGCATCACCCTGCCGGACAAGAAGCGCGCCATGGTGGAAGCCCGGCTGCGACGCCGCCTCCGTCACCTCGGGATGGCCTCGTTCCGCGACTACGTCGCCTACGCCCTCGACGACGAGGGCAGCGGAGAGGAGCTGCCACACCTGATCGACGCGATCACGACCAACAAGACCGACTTCTTCCGCGAGCCGCACCACTTCGAGTACCTCAAAGGGACCGTCGTGCCAACCCTGGCGGCCTCGATCGGTGCGGGGGTGCGGCGCCCGTTCTCGGTCTGGAGCGCCGCCTGCTCCAGCGGCGAGGAGCCCTACACCTTGGCGATGGTGCTGAGTGATGTCGCGGCCAGCAGACCGGACTTCGACTTCCGGATCTGCGCCTCCGACATCTCGCCCGGCATCCTCAGGCAGGCCGTGCGCGGAGTATACGACGCGGCGCGGGTCGACCCGGTGCCGATGGCGATGCGCAAGCGCTACCTGCTGCGCGGAACCGGGGCCCAGTCCGAGCGGGTCAAGGTCGCCGCCGAGGTGCAACGACGCATCACGTTCAGACAGCAGAACCTGAAGGACCCGTTCGTGCTGCATCGGGCGCTGGACGTCGTGTTCTGCCGCAATGTCCTCATCTACTTCGACTGGCCGACGCGACGCGACATCATCGCCCGCATCTGCGAGCGGCTCTCGCCCGGCGGATACCTGATGTTGGGCCACTCGGAGACCATCCACGGGCTGGACCTACCGCTCGATTCCGTCGCACCAACGACCTACCGGCTGCGATGACCTCGGTGTGAGCAATGAAGAAGATCAACGTCCTCATCGTCGATGACTCCTCGGTCGTCAGGCAGACGCTGACCGAGATCCTGCAGTCCGACCCCGAGATCGTCGTGATGGCGACGGCACCCGATCCTGTGGTGGCGGCCTCGAAGCTGCGCCAGCAGGTCCCCGACGTCATCACGCTCGACATCGAGATGCCGCGCATGGACGGCATCTCTTTTCTGCGCAAGCTGATGAGCCAGCATCCGATCCCGGTCGTGGTCTGCTCCAGCCTCGCGGCCGAGGGTGCCGAGACGACGTTGCGCGCGCTCGAGTACGGCGCCGTCGAGATCATCGAGAAGCCGGCCCTCGGCACCCGGCAGTTCCTCGAGGAGTCGAGGATCAGGATCTGCGATGCGGTCAAGGCCGCGGCCAAGGCCCGGATCGGCAGCATCAAGAAGGCGCCGCCGCGGGCGCAACCCAAGCTGACGGCCGACGCGATGCTGCCGGCGCCGGCGCGATCGCGCGCCATGCTCGAGACGACCGAGAAGATCCTCGTCGTCGGCGCCTCGACGGGCGGCACCCAGGCCCTCGAGTCGTTCCTGCTCGAGCTGGACGGCGACTCGCCCGGCGTGGTCATCGTGCAGCACATGCCGGAGAACTTCACGGCGTCCTTCGCCCGTCGACTGAACCACGAGTGCGAAGTCACCGTCAAGGAGGCGGAGAACGGCGACCCGGTCCTGCGTGGCCACGCGCTGATCGCCAAGGGCAATCACCACATGCTGCTGAAACGCAGCGGTGCGCGCTATTACGTCGAGGTCAAGCAGGGCCCCCTCGTCAACCGCCACCGGCCATCGGTCGACGTGCTGTTCCGTTCGGCGGCGCGCTACGCCGGCGCCAATGCGGTCGGCATCATCATGACCGGCATGGGTGACGACGGCGCCCGGGGCATGGCCGAGATGAAGTCGGCCGGGGCCTGGAACATCGCCCAGGACGAGGCCTCCTGCGTGGTCTTCGGCATGCCGCAGGAAGCGATCAAGCACGGCGGCGTCGATCAGATCCTGCCGCTCGATCGCATCGCCCGCGAAGCCGTCGCGGCCTGCGCGCGGCACCCGCGACGACAGTCGCGGTAGCCGCCAGCCGCCATGGACACGTTTCGGAAGGGTGGTCGGGAGTGGGTGCGATTGCTGCCCGGGGAGTACCACGGTATGCGCAGCGGTGCCGTGTTGACGACCCTGCTCGGCTCCTGCGTGGCCGCCTGCCTGTTCGACCCCGTGAACGGGATCGCCGGCATGAACCACTTCCTGATCGCCGACACGAATCGCGACGTCGCCGACCTGCACTCTGAAGCCAGCCGCTACGGTGTCCAGTCCATGGAGCTGCTGATCAACAGCATGATGCGCCTCGGGGCCGACCGCGCCAACCTGCGCGCGAAGGCCTTCGGCGGTGGCGAGGTGCTCGACATGGGGCTGCCCCCTGACCGCACCTCGATCGGTGCGGGCAATTGCCGCTTCATCACAGGCTTCCTCCAGGCCGAGGGCATTCCTCTGCTGGCCTCGGCCTTGGGCGGCGAGCACGGGCGCGTGATCCGCTTCGATACCCTCGACTTCACGGTCGGCGTCAAGCAGATCCAGAGGTCGAAGACGGCCAAGGTGGCCCGCGCCGACAGTGAGCAATTGAAGAGGCAGCTGGCCCGACAGCGCCCGGTTGCCGCCGATGTGGATATCTGGTTGGGCTGAGTGCCGTCCACACGGCCATCGCCACCGATCGGGTTCCGATGCCGTGTTCACGACTTCCCGTCCCGCCGGACGGATCCGGCTCGAAGTGTCCGGATCGTGAACGGTCGGCCCCATGAAAGCGACCCGGCCCGCGAGTTGCCTCGAAGCCCGCCACCATTCGACAGCGACCCCTCTCCGCCATGAAACCGACCACCCCCGTGCCAGCTCCACTCCGCCGCGTCCGACGACTCGCCCTCGCCGCGCCCCCCATCCTCGCGTGCCTCCCGCTGTTGCCGGCGCAGATCGAGTGGATCCCGGCCCAATCGCCGACCCCGCCGGCACGGCAATCGGCGGCCATGGCCTACGACTGGACCACCAGCCGCACGGTGCTGTTCGGCGGCCGCGACACGACCGGCTGGTCGATCAACGACACCTGGGTATGGGACGGGGTGCGTTGGCAGCAGCCAGCGCCGAGCCAGTCGCCGTCGACGCGCGAAGGTCACGGCATGGCCTACGACATCATCCGCGGCAAGGTGCTGCTGTTCGGCGGCGAGGACATCTACGGCCAATCGCTGGCCGACCTGTGGGAGTTCGACGGCACCAACTGGACCCTGGTGCCCACCACCGCTGCACCGCCCGGCCGCTCGACGCATGCCATGGCCATGGACCTCACGCGCGGCCGCGTCGTCGTCTTCGGCGGCGACAATGCCGGCATCGCGCTCGCCGATACCTGGGAATGGGACGGCAGCCAGTGGCACGCGACAACTCCGACCGTGAGTCCGCCGGCACGATGGCAGACGGCGATGGCCTATGACCCGACGCCCGGCACGATGCTGTTGTTCGGTGGCCAGGGCCTCGGCGACACCTGGAGCTGGGACGGCAACAACTGGCAACAGCGCACCACGCCAACCGCGCCACCGAGCCGCACCTGGCTTTGCATGGCCACCGACATGGTCCGTTCCCGGGTCGTGCTGTTCGGCGGCGCGGCTTCGGGCTGGAACGGACTCGCGGACACCTGGGAATGGGATGGCACCGCCTGGACCCAGGTCACCGGCAACGCGCCACCCGGCCGCTACGACCACGCGCTGGCCTTCGACAACGTACGCGGACAGACGGTCCTGTTCGGCGGCAGCAGCCTGTTCCAATTGCAGGCCGACACCTGGACCTTCGATGGCACCAACTGGGCCCGCGCCGCCGGCGCCACATCACCGTCTGCTCGTGGTCACACCCAGGTCGCCTTCGACGAGAGCAGCACGAGCACCCTGCTGTTCGGCGGCGACGACGGCGGCACGATCCTCGGCGACACCTGGCAATGGAACGGGTCGGCGTGGCAGCAGCTGCAACCGGCGACGTCGCCACCGACGCGTTGGTGGAGCGCGATGGCCTACGACAGCCAACGCAGCCGCGTCGTGATGTACGGCGGCAACAGCAGCGTCGGCCAATGGTGGTCCGACACCTGGGAGTGGCTCGGTTCGACCTGGCAGCAGCGCCCGGCCAGCCCCAACCCGGGCCAGCGCTACGCCCACGCCATGACCTACGACCGCGACCGCGGCCGGACCGTGCTGTTCGGCGGTCACACCAACGCCGGGCTGTCCAACGCGGTCTGGGAATGGAACGGCACGACCTGGACCCAGCCAGCACCGGCGACGCGGCCCTCGCCGCGCTTCGGCTGCGGGCTCTGTTACGACGAAGCCAACCGGCGCACGGTGATGTTCGGCGGCCTCGACAGCAGCGGCTTCCTCGGCGACACATGGCACTGGGACGGGACCACCTGGACCCAGCAGACGCCAGCGACCTCGCCGCCGGCCCGCTACGACACGACGCTCGTCTACGACCCGAACCGGGCCCGATCGGTGCTGATGCACGGCTGGGGCAGTCCGGGCGCCTTCGCCGATGTCTGGGAGTACGACGGCACGACGTGGCTGCAGCGCACGGCCGCGCCCGCCCCGGCCGGACGCTCGGAGCACGCCGCGGTGCACGAACGTTCGCGCGGCCGCACGCTGTTGTTCGGCGGCAGCCTCGCCAACAGCACCTACTCGTCGGAGACGTGGGTCTACGGCCCGACCGACCCGGCCGCCTGGACGTCGTTCGGCACCGGTTGCCCTGGTTCGGCCGGCGTGCCCGCGTTGACGCAGATCGGCACCAGCCTGCCGTGGCTCGGCAGCAGTTGCGCGTTGCAGATCACGGCGGTGCCGCCCGGCAGCTTCGTGCTGCCATGGCTCGGCTTGTCACGGCTCACGGCGTACGGCAATGCGCTGCCGCTCGACCTCGGCCCGCAGGGCATGCCCGGCTGCATGCTGCGCACGTCGCCGGATGCCGTGTTCGTGATCCCCGGCACGTCGAGCACGGTGCCCTGGACGATCGTGTTCCCGAGCGGCGCGAGCTTCCTCGGCATGTCGATGTATGCGCAGGCCCTCGTCGTCGACCCGCTGGCCAACGCCCTCGGCGCGACGCTGACGAACGCGGCGGAGCTGCGGCTCGGCGGCAAGTGATGGCTCATGGGCGCGGCTTCGCGGTCGTCACCGTAGCCACGCCCGCAGCGCCAACGCCATCAGACCGACGAGCATCAGCCACGCCCCGAGGCCGGTGTCCGGGGTGCCGAACGCGGGCAACGGTCGATCCGCGCCGACCGGTCGCCGCCACAGGTCCTGCTCACCGGCGGCAGGCGGGCCACTCGTCACCGTGATCGCGGCCGCCGTGCCGTAGCAGCGCACGAACGCGCGCCGCAGCAGCTGCGGGAAGGCGGCGAGCAGGGCCAGGTTGCTGTCGCGCAGTTGGAAGCCGAAGTGCACCGACGCCAGCTCGGCCCCGCCGGCCACGACCGCCAACGGCGCGCGGCGGCCGGCGCGTTCACCGAACAAGAACGGTTCGCCCACCGGCAAAGTCGCATCGTCGACCTGATCGACGCGCAGCTCCGACAGGTCGAGCCCTGCCGTCAACGTTCCGACCCGATCCCAGTCCAACGCGCCGACGCGCGGCCACGGCTCGGGGTCGCCGCTGCCGCGGAACCGGCTGCCGAAGCACAGCGCTCGCGTCGCGCCCGGCTCGATCGCGACCTCGCCGCCATCGACGAGCAAGAGCCCGACCTCGGCGCCCGCGGCCGCCGGCACGACCTCGCCGCCGACCTCCGCGGCCAGCGCCTCGGCCGCGACCGAAGCGAACGGACCGGACTCTTCGGCGGCGAGCACGGCGATGCGCGGCGCCGGCAACGGCGGCAGCACCGCGGTCCAATGGTCGTCGGCGGGCAGCGCATCGCCCGCCAAGGCCACCGCGATCGCAATCGGACCACCCACCGTCGTCCGCTCGACCGACCACCGCACGGTCTGCGGTTCGCCGGGCAACAGCCGGACGCGATGCGGTTCGACTCCGGCGACGGCCCCGGTCAACGCGACCTCGAGGCTCGTCGCCGCCGGCGTGAACGCGACCACATCGGCCTCGAGTTCGAGCTGCGGCAACGGCCAGTGATCGACGACGCGCACGGCGAGCACGGTGGCGTTCATGGCGCGTTCGCCGAACAGCGACAGCGCACCCTCGGTCGGCAATGACCGCTGGCCCTGGCCATCGGTCAACGTCCAGACGACGACCTCGCCGTGTTCGTCGTCGGGCCGCTCGCCAATCACCACCTCGTGTGCCAGCCGCGCGAGGTCGACCGCCTTCGAACCCATCGGCGCGCCGAGGTCGTGCAGGGCCCGCGCCGAAGCCCCGTGCCGTCGCAGCGCCGGACCGCCGCACCGCAGCAACGTCACCGCGACGTGCTCGGGCAACGCCGGCAGCACCTCGCGCAACTTCGCCTTCGCCTCGGCCCAGGCGGTCTCGCCACGCGCCGTCACCGCGGCCATGCTCGCCGAGGCATCGAGCGCCACCACGAGCCGCGACGGCCCGGGCCGGCCGCGCAGCGACAATCCCATCGCCGCCAACACCGCGCACGACGCCGCGAGCAACAACAGCACGGTGCGCAGCGACAACGCTCGCGGCGGCTTCCGCTTCAGACCTTCGAGCGCGAGCCGCCACTGCGGCAGGTGCGCGGTCAACGACACGCGCCGCGGCCGCGGCGGCAGCAGCAGCACGAACAGGACCGGCAGTAGCCCGAACCACCACCAGCGCTCCGGGTCGGCAAACGTCAGCTCTGGCACCGGCGCACCACCTCCTCGTAGCTCGACCAGCGCCAGTCATCCAACCCCGGCGCCGGCCACCGCACCAACGCATGCCCGCATTGCGCGAACACGCGGTCCTGACTGCGCCGCAGCACCTCGAGCTGGTGCCGCATCGCCGCGCGCAACGCGTCGTCGACATACAACGTCAACCACTCGCCGGTCGCCGGGTCGGCGACCCGGACGTAGCCGCGCTGCGGCGGCTCGCGATCGTCGGCGAGCGCCGGCAGCCAACCCGTGGCCCGACCGCCGCGGCGGCGCAAAGCGACCAGCGCGGCTTCGTAGGCCGCCGGCTCGGCGAAGTCGCTGACCCAGTGCACGCGGCCGGCGATGCCGCGTTGCAGCAACAGGCCGACGGCGTCGCGCGGCGAAGCGTTGGCGAACGGTAGTTCACCGAGCACCTGCAGC
>JAGQRA010000098.1 GCA_020425885.1 Planctomycetota bacterium
AGGCGATTCGCCGCTGACCGCGGGCGGCTGGCCGACGATCGCGCCGTCGGCTGTGCCGTTCCGTTCGGACTGGCCGGTGCCGCGGGCGATGACGCGGGCCGACATGGACGCCGTCGTCGAGGACTTCGTCCATTCGGCGGAGCTCGCACGGCAGGCCGGCTTCGACGTGCTCGAACTCCACATGGCGCACGGCTACCTGCTGTCGAGCTTCCTGTCGCCCGCGAGCAACGAGCGAACCGACGACTACGGCGGCTCGCTCGAGAATCGTGCCCGCTTCCCGCTCGAGGTCCTGACCGCCGTTCGCGCCGTCTGGCCCGACGACATGCCGCTGTTCGTGCGGATCTCGGCGACCGATTGGATGGACGAGCAGGGCCGCGGCTTCACCGTCGATGACGCGGTGGCGCTGACGCGCTGGATGGGAGCGCGCGGTTGCGACGTCGTCGACGTGTCGTCCGCCGGCAACACCCCCGAGTCGAAGCCGGTCTACGGCCGCATGTATCAGGTGCCGTTCGCCGAGCGGATCCGGTTCGAGACCGACGTGCCGGTGATGGCCGTCGGTGGCATCCAGGGCGTCGATCACGTCAACACCATCGTCGCCGCCGGCCGCGCCGACCTGTGCGCCATCGCGCGGGCCCACCTCAGCGATCCGTACCTGACCCTGCGGGCCGCCAACGAGCGGCAGGTCGGCAGCCAGTTCTGGCCGCTCCAGTACCTCGCGGCGAAGCGCTGATTGCCCCATTTGTGACACCGGGGTGTGAATCCGCCGGCCCCGGTTGTGCCCTCGGCGGTCGCGCGCGAGACTCCGCGCATGAACCGAACCTCTCCATGGCTCGCCGCCATGTTGCTCCTGTGTCCGCTCGGGGCCCAGGACGAGCCGGCGAAGCCGACCGACGCCAAGACGCGTCTCGAGCAACTCAGGGCCGAGCAGGAACAGACCTACAAGGACTGGGTCAAGTCGATGCAGGAGGCCGCCAAGGCCGCCGCGGAGGCCAAGGCCGCCGCCGAAGCCGAGGCCGCCAAGGAAGCCGAGGCAGGCGAGGCGGGCAAGCCGGCGAAGCCGGCCAAGGCCGCAGGCCGCGCCATTCCGGCGATGCGGATGCGTCCCGACTACAGTGAGCTGCGCGGCAAGTACATCGCCGCCGCGAAGGACTACACCGGCGACGATGCCGTCGAGTTGCTGGTCGGTGCGCTGCAGATCAGCGATCGGCCCGAACAGTACCGCGAACTGTTCGACGTGCTGCTGGGCGAGCATCTCGACAGCCCGGTCTTGGCGAAGATCGGCAGCTCGCTGCCGAACCTCGGTCGCATGGTCGACGACGAGGCCTATGCCGAGGCGGCCTTCGCCAAGATCCGCAAGCACGGCAAGAACATGACGCTGCTCGCCTGGTTGGCCTTCGGCGAACACAAGGAGACGCTGACCTCGCACCCGGCCTCGAGCCCGGAGTTCCTCGAGGCCAAGGCCATCATCGCCGCGGCCCTCGAGAAGGGCGGCGACGAGCGGCTGCGGCAGCAGTTCGACTCGATCATCGTCGAGCAGGAGACGTTCGCGATCGGCATGACCGCGCCCGACATCGCCGGCATCGATCTCGACGGCGTCGAGTTCAAGCTCAGCGACTACAAGGGCAAGGTCGTGTTCCTCGACTTCTGGGGCGACTGGTGAGGCCCTTGCCGGGCCATGTACCCGCACGAGCGGTCGCTCGTGGAAGAATTGAAGGATGCCCCGTTCGCTCTGGTCGGCGTCAACAGTGACAGCACCGTCGAGCGCGCCAAGCAGGCGATCGAGAAGAACAACCTCAACTGGCGCAGCTTCCAGAACAAGCCCGCCGGCGCCGAGACGCAGATCTCCAAGGACTGGGCGGTCAAGGGCTGGCCGACCGTCGTCGTGCTCGATACCGAGATGAAGATCCGCTACCGCGGTCACAACGGTCAGGCCGCGACCGAGGTCGTGCGCGAGTTGCTGGCCAAGCCGGTCAAGTAGGTCGCCGGCAGCCCGCTCGAAAGGCGGCTTTGCCCGAACGCCGCCGGCAAGTCCGGCGGCGCGGTATCCTGCGTTGCGGCATGGACGCGACCCCGACCCGGCACGATCACGAGGTTCTCGAGTTCCTCGCCGACCTGACGTTGGATCGCGAGGCCGGGCGACAGCGGTCGCTGCTCGACTACCTCGCCCGCTACCCGGGTCGCGAGGAGGCGGTGGCGCGCGAGTTCCTGCAGCTGCGCGCCCGCGGCAGCGAAGTCGACGAAGACGGCGAACGCGACGTCGGGCCCTACCGGCTGCTCGCCGAGCTCGGCCGCGGCGGGCAGGGTGCCGTCTGGCTGGCCCGCGATCGTCGGCTCGGCCGTGAGGTCGCCCTCAAGGTCCTGCACCGTGGCCGCGGTGCGACCTCGTCGCCGCAGCGGTTCCGGCGCGAGGCGTTGGTCGCGGCCCGACTCGATGACCCCTGCATCGCGACCGTGTTCGATGCCGGCGAGGATGGCGGGCGGCCATGGTTGGCGATGCGCTACGTCCCCGGCGAATCGCTGGCGGCGTTGCTGTCGCGCCAGCGCGCGACCGCCGCTGCCAGCGGACGCTGCGTGCGCCTGCC
>JAGQRA010000756.1 GCA_020425885.1 Planctomycetota bacterium
CGACACCCTGGCCGCGATCGAGGGGCTGGCGCAGCCTCACGGTGCGGCTCACGCCTTGGCCTGCGACGTCAGCGATCCGGCCAGCGTCGAGCAGATGAGCAAGGCCGTGCTCGAGCAGGGCGGCCGGCTCGACTTCCTGATCAACAATGCCGGCATCACGCGCGACGGTCTGTTCCTGCGCATGTCGGCCGACGATTTCGATGCCGTGCTGCAGACCAACCTGCGCGGCACGTTCCTGTGCTGCAAGGCCTTCGCCCGCGCGATGGCCAAGGCGCGCGGCGGGCGCATCGTCAACATCGGCTCGGTCGTGGGCTTGACCGGGAATTCGGGACAGGCAAACTACGCCGCCAGCAAGGCTGGCCTGATCGGCATGTCGAAGTCGCTGGCCCAGGAATTCGGCGGGCGCGGCATCACCGTCAACGTGATCGCCCCGGGGTTCATCGAGACCGACATGACCAAGGACCTGCCTGCCGAGTTGCGACAGGCCATGCAACAGAGAATCCCTCTCGAACGGCTCGGCGCGACCGCCGACATCGCCGCGGCGGTGGCTTTCCTCTGCAGCGACGGGGCGTCGTACATCACCGGCCAAACGCTCGTGGTGGACGGGGGCATGACCATGTAACCTTCCGCCGCTCGGTCCGCAGTTGGACCGGACCCGGATACCCGGGCCCCGTGCGGCCCGGGCCATGAACGGGGCCGCGCCGACTCGGCCGGCACGAGCGATCCAGCAAGACAGACTCAACCCAACGGATTCAGGCGTCGGTTCGACTTCCTTCGACCCGCGCTCCCCTCTGATAGCAAGCGAACGAGGAATGACAGTGTCCAAGGCAGAAAACATCGAAGAACGCGTTCACAACATCGTCTGCGAGCAGCTCGGGACGACCCGCGACAAGATCACTCCCGCGACGTCGTTCATCAACGACCTGGGAGCCGACTCGCTGGATACGGTCGAGCTGGTGATGGAGTTCGAGGACGAGTTCGAGATCAACATCCCCGACGAAGACGCGGAGAAGATCCAGACCGTTGGCGACGCCGTGACCTACATCTCCGGCAAGCTGGCCTGATCCCGACCGGCGCGTCGCACCGCAGCGTGGACGCCACGAAGTTGGCCTTATGAGCAAACGTCGCGTTGTCGTCACCGGCCTGGGGGCCGTTTCGTCCCTCGGGCTGGACCTGACCTCTACCTGGGATGGCCTGCTGGCCGGCAAGTCCGGCGCCGGGACGATCACCAAGTTCGACACCAGCAAGCACACGACCAAGTTCGCGTGCGAGATCTGGGACTGGCAGACCGAGGACCACTTCCCGCGGTCGGAAGGCAAGCGCCTCGAGAAGTTCACGATGTACTACCTGGTCGCCGCCGACGAGGCGATGAAGGCCAGCGGGCTCGACATCGGCAGCGAGGACCCGACGCGGGCCAGCTGCATCCTCGGCACCGGCATCGGCGGCATCTGGGAAATCGAGGCCTCGCGCAAGCTCCAGCTCGAACGTGGCGCGGACCGGGTCAGCCCGTTCTTCATCCCGAAGATCATGGCCAACGCGATGGCCGGTCAGGCGGCGATCCGCTTCGGACTCAAGGGCACGTGCTACGTGACCTCCTCGGCCTGCGCCAGCGCCAGCCACGCCATCGGCCTGGCGATGCGTACCATCCAATGGGGCGAAGCCGACATCTGTCTGACCGGCGGCTCCGAGGGGGCGACGACCGAGCTCGGGATGGCCGGGTTCTGCTCGTTGAAGGCGCTGTCGACCCGCAACGACGACCCGCAGCGTGCATCGCGGCCTTTCGACCGCGACCGCGACGGCTTCGTCATGGGCGAAGGCGCCGCCGCCATCGTGCTCGAAGAGTACGAGCACGCCAGGAAGCGCGGGGCCCCGATCCTCTGCGAACTTCTCGGCTATGGCTCGACCGACGATGCCTATCACATCACGGCGCCCAAGGAGGACGCCGATGGCCCCTCGCGCGCGATCGAGATGGCGCTGCGCGATGGCGGTATCGCCGCCGACAAGATCGACTACTGCAACGCGCACGGCACCAGCACCTCGCTCAACGACAAGATCGAGACGGCGGCGCTCAAGCGCGTGTTCGGTGCCCACGCCCACAAGCTCGCGGTGTCCTCGACCAAATCGATGGTCGGCCATCTGCTCGGAGCCTCGGGCGCCGTCGAACTGGCGGCCGTGGCCCAGTCGATCCGTCATGGCCAGGTGCACCCGACGATCAATCAGGAGACGCCCGATCCCGATTGCGACCTCGATTACGTTCCCAACGAGGCGCGCGATCTGAAGGTCGACTACGCCATCAGCAACTCGCTGGGCTTCGGCGGCCACAACACCTGCCTGCTCGTCGGCAAGGTCTGAGCCTCCAGCCGCCGCCGCGCGGCACCGCACCGGCGTCGCGTGGCGCGCCTTCGATGCGGCTGCTTTCGACCACGGGCCGACCGCTCGGCCCAACTGTTTGCGGCACTGGCGAACACGCCGGTTCGACGGCCGCCAGGGAATCGCTTCGCCCGTTGCACGGCGGTCGACGGGGCGCTACGGATAGGTTGCATTCCCCTCTCGATACCGGACGCAACCCGACACGACTCGAGGAGTCAACCGTGAAGAAGAAGCTCAAGGACGCCCTGCACCGCTACAAGGTCGAAGCCTTCAAGATGACCCACAACCTGTCCGTGGAGGACCAGGACGCGGTCAGCCGTGAGATCCTCGAGCACACCGGCGAGGCGCTGCACAATGCCTACCACTTCCACTTCGACGAGAAGACGAGTCCGCACCGGGTCGAGACCTTCCAGATGATCAAGTCGGTCATGCTGGAGACGATCCTGCCGCCCGTCGTCGAGAAGGTGATGCGTCGGGTGACCGTTCTCGAGCATCAGAACCAGCAGCTCGTCAAGCTCCTCGATGAACTGATGGAAGCGCTCAGCGACGATTGATGCGAACCGTCCTTGCCGGCGATCTCGGTGGCACCAAGTGCCGGTTCGGTCTGGTCGCCGCCGACTTCTCCGTGCACTGCACGTTCCAGATCGCCACGATCCGCGAACGTGGTCCTTTCCTGGCCGAGTTCGATCGCGCGCTGCGCCACGTTCTGGAGACCAGGCCGCCCGAGCTCGAACCGCCGATCGCCGCGGGGTTCGGCACTGCCGGCGTGGTCGTGCCGACCGGCGGTCGAATCGAAGACGCGCCGAACCTGCCGCTCGGCGGCTATCCCCTGGCGCAGCACGTCCTCGAACGCACGGGGCTGCCGGCGACATTGATCAACGATGGTCGCGCCAGCGCCTGGGGCGAGTTCGTGCGCGGCGCCGCCGCCGGTAGCGATCCGCTGCTGTGCCTGTTCTTCGGCACCGGCATCGGAATCGGACTGATCTACGGTGGCTCGCCGTACCGTGGTGCCGCCAACGCCGCGGGTGAGATCGGGCACACGGTGTATGTGCCGGATGGTCGCCTCTGTCCCTGTGGCGCCGCCGGACATTTCGAGGCATGGTGCGGGGGGCGGGCGATCACCGAACGCGCGGCCGAGATGTGCGGCGTGGCGCCCACGGGGCGCTGGACGGTCGGCGACCTGGTGGCGGCGGCTGCTCGGGGCGACGAGATCGGAATCGCTGCATCCCGCATCCTGGACGAGGCCGCGCTCGCCGCCGGCACCCTGGTCAGCAACGCCTGCACCCTGCTGAACCCGGCCGCGGTCGTGCTCGGCGGCGGCATGCTGACTGGCTGGCCGGCGCTGCGCGGGAGGATCGAAGATCACGTCCGCGGCACGACGCGGCGCCTGATCCACGACGATCTACGCTTCGTTCCCAGCCTCGGCGGTTCGGATGCGGTGTTGTTCGGCGCGGCCCTGGCCACCGGCGTGTTGGGCGCCTGATCTGTCGTGGCCTTCGGCCGCGACTCGATCCGCAGTCGCGACCGGCATATGCTGCGCGCATCACTCTCGGAGGGGTGCCATGGACATTGCGGTTCTTGCCGGCGGTCGATCGCCGGAACACGACATCTCGCTGCAATCGGTGCGGCAGGTGCTGCGACACCTCGATCGCGACCGGTGGCGGGTATGGCCGGTCTTCCTCGATCGCGAAGGCTGTTTCTGGCCCGAACCCGCGCCGCTGCCCGCCGGCTCTGATTGGCGACCCGGCGATTCCACTGCTGCCGCGGCCAGCGGCGCCAGGCCGATGCGCCCCGGGGCGGCGCTCGACTTCCTGCTCGATCACGCCGGTATCGAAGTCGTGCTGCCGATCCTGCACGGCCCGGTCGGCGAAGACGGCACCTTGCAGGGCATGCTCGAGCTCTACGACTTGCCGTGCGTCGGTTCAGGCTCGGCGGCTTCGGCCGTCGCCATGGACAAGCTCCGCACGCGCGAGGCGCTGGCCGCCGCCGGCGTGCCTCAGCCGCAGGCCTACCGGCCACATGAGAGGTTGTCGGTCGCCGATGCCCAACGTGAGTTCGCGGCGATCCAGATCGCCATCGGCACGCCGGCGTTCGTCAAGGCCGACGCTTCGGGCAGCACGGTGGGGGTGGCGAAGGTCTGTTCCGAGGAAGGACTCGCCGCTTTCTTCGCCGAGTTCGGCGGCACCTTTCGGCGGTGGTACGCCGAGGAGCAGGTTGTCGGCGAGGAGATCACGGTTGCGGTGCTCGGCAACAGCGGTGGCGAACTGCAGGTCCTGCCCGCGATCGGCATCTACCCGAAGACCAGCGCCTTCTTCACGACCGAGGCGAAGTACACGCCTGGTGCAACCGAGGAGGTGATCCCGCCGCGCGGCCTGTCCGAAAGTCAGCTCGCCGAGGTCGCGGCGCTGGCCCGCACCTGCCACGAGGCCCTGGTCTGCGATGGCATGTCGCGCACCGACATGATCGTCGGCGTCGATGGGCCGCGCGTGCTCGAGGTCAACACCATCCCTGGCCTGACCGAGACCAGCCTGTTGCCGCAGGCGGCGGCAGCGGCCGGGCTGTCGTTCGGGCACCTGCTCGATCGGCTGCTCGAGCTGGCCTTGGAACGGGCAGGACGGCCGGCTCCGGCCGCGGCCAGCTATCGCACAGAACTGATGTCTTGAGTGGGGCTGCTGCGACGGGGTGCGGGGTGACAGGGCCGGGTGCCCCACTCAGGACATCAGTTCTCCGTCAGGGAGGCCGCGGGCGAGGGCCCACTCGTCAATCAGGAAGGCGGCAGCACCCCTCGCCGGCCAGGACGAGCACCCCGGTGCGCAATGCGGCCTCGAGCAACAGGTCCGCGCCTTCGAGGTCGGTGCTCCGGTTCTCGACCAGCGCGAATCGCAGTGCCGCGGTCGTGACAGTGGCCCTGGCGCCGCCGAGTCGCTCGGCGAACAGTCGACGGAACAGATCCGGGCCGGGGCTGAGCGCGGCGGCGCATTCGCCCTGGACCTCATCGCCGGCGCTGGCGCCCTCGCAGCACGGTCCGAGCACGGTGCGACAACGGGCGCACTGGACATGACCGTGGACGTTGACCCGGGCCGCGCGAACACCGCAGTTGGGGCACGGGCTCGGAGACCTGGCCGGGGTCACGACGGTGCGACCACGAGTTCCTCGTCGATCTCGCTCTGCAGCAGGTTCTGGATCGCCATCAGCGTGCCCGAGGTCGAACTCGGGCAACTCCCGCAGGCACCCTGGTAGCGGATGTGGAGGGTCTTGCCCTCGAGGCCCATGACCTCGAGTCCGCCGCCGTCGCCGGCGAGGGCCGGCCGAACGCGATCGTCGAGGAGGCCGTTGATGCGGGCCAGCATCTCGGCGTCGCCGCCCTTGGGCAGTCGGTCGAGGGGATTGTCGCTCGCGGTCGCGGCCCCGGCGGTCGCCGGTGGCTCGTCGCCGATATGGCTCTCGAGCAGCCGGGTCACCTGCTCGGCCACGGCGCGCCAGTCGGCCTCGCTGGTCATGCTGACGGTGACGAAGTTCTCGCAGAAGAACAGCGACTCCACGCCCGGGATGGCGAACATCCCCTGGGCCAGCACATCGCTCCTCGCCTGCTCGGGTCGGCTGAAGGACTTCGTCTGACCTCCGGGCGCGAGCTGGGCGTCGACGAGGAACTTGAAGGCGTTGGGATTGGGGGTCGGTTGGATACTCGAGACCTTCATGAGGGTCAGCTTATCCGGCAGAGGGGTGGTGTTTCCAAGAGGGCTAACCCCGCCGGCCGGTTCGGGCGCGGCGCCGAGAGGCAATGGCGCCCCCTTTGGCGACTTCAGAGCCCGCGGCTAGACTGGCGACCGATGGTGCGCCCCCGAGGTACGGCCCCTGCATTGCACGCGCTCCGTGGCTGGGCGTTCGCAGTGCTCTGCATCCTGCTCGGCATCCTGGCCGGCCGGCTCATGCCGGGGGAACCGCCGGCGCCGCTCTGGCGGGAGACGCCCATCGCCGCTCCGACACAGGTGGCTCCTCCTGGCAGCTTCGCCGAGATCGTCGCGGCCGCTCAGCCGGGCATCGTGTCAGTCCGGGTCCGGCTCCCGGATCAGGTCGACGAGGCCGGAACGGGGGCCGCTGGCGCCGATCACATGCGCTGGTCGACGGAACTGCTCGAACACGATTCCGGCTATCGCAACGGTTCGGGCTTCGTGGTGCACGCCAGTGGGCTGGTCGTCACCAGTCGGCATGTCGTGGCCGCGGCCGTATCGATCGAGGTGCTGGTGGCGAACCAACGCCCGATGCAGGCCGTGGTGTTCGGCGAGGACATCGCCGCCGACCTCGCCTTGCTGCGGCTCGAGGATCCGCCGGCCGACCTGCATGCGCTGCCGCTGGGCTGCAGTGAGGACGTGCGGGCCGGCGACTGGATCGTCGCCTTCGGCAATCCCTGTGGTTTCGATCAGACCGTGACGGCGGGCATCGTCAGCTTCGTCGGCCGGCACCTGCCGCATTCTGATCTTGCCGTGACCAGCGACTTCCTGCAGATCAGCGCGGCGGTGAACCCCGGCAGCTCTGGTGGACCGGTGTTGGCAATGGACGGCCGTGTGGTCGGGGTGACGACGAAAGCTGCGGTCGAGGCGCAGGGGATCTCGTTTGCCGTGCCGAGCAAGACCTTGAAATGGGCTCTGGCGGCCATGGAGCGGAGTCGCGATGGCCGCGTCCGACGTGGCTACCTCGGCATCGAGTTCGCGACCAGGGCGGCCGGCGACGGCAGCAGCTGCGGCGGCGCCGTCATCCTGCGCGTGCTCGAGGGAGCACCGGCCGCGGCGGCCGGGATTCGACGCGGCGACGTGATCCTGGCGGTCGATGGGGTGCCGATCGCGGATGCCGGCATGCTGCACGAGCGCATCGTCAACGGGGCGCCGGGCTCACAACTCGCGATGCAGGTGTTGCGGAGCGGGTCCGTTCGCGATTCGATCGAGGCAGTTCTCAGCGAGATGGCAGGTTCCACGGCCGAGGTGCCCTGGAACTGACCAGGATCGCCTTCCCGGGTCGCGGTGGCCGAGACGACGTTGGATCCAGTTCTTCGTGAAGCCCTGATGTTCGCAGCGCCGGGGATCGTGCATCGGCTCGGCAACGCGATGTTCACGATCCAGGGCCAGGCCCAGCTCCTCGGCAGCGTCGGTCCCGAGGCCCGTGAGCGCCGATCGATCCTCAATGCGAGCGAACGCGCCGGGCGGACACTGGCCTTGATGCGTGCGCTGCTCGGCCACCACCATGACCAACCCGAGGACGCTTCCACCCTGGTCGCGATGGTCTGCGAGGTGCTCGGAATAGCGGTCCGGGAGGGCGGCCACACCATCTCGGCCCGTCTCCCCGACGATGGCGAATTCCGCGGTGTCGATCCGGGGATGTTCTATCCGGCCGTGCTGGAGGCGATCCGGCTCCTGGTCGCGGCGTTGCCGGTCGGGCAGCCGGGGAACATCGAACTCCAGCTCGGTGATGGCGAACGCGGGCAGGTCGTGGTCCGGGTGCGCTATGCGGCCAGGCGCGGCAGCCTGCCGTTCCCGCTGGCGACCGAGGCGATCGACGCCGATCTCGAGCGGGCCCTGCGCCCCATGCCGTCGCGCCCGACGGTGCGCATTGTCGACCGCGGTTTCGATGATCGGGGCTTCGATCTGGTCTTCGGTGGCATCGAGGTTCTCGGTGCCGGTGCCGAACCTTGAACGCACCTTCATCGATTCTTCGCGGAGGGCACTAGGCTACCGACCCAGTCGATTCCCGACGCTCCCAGCAAGCAGGTCCGCGCCAGTGAAGCAGAAGATCCTGATCATCGAGGACGAGCCCGACATCCTCGAGGTCATGCAGTACAACCTCCAACGCGACGGCTACAAGGTCATCGCCTGTCGCAACGGCGAACAGGGCCTGAGCCGTATCCGCACCGACGCCCCGAATCTCGTCGTGCTCGACCTGATGTTGCCGGGGATGGACGGCGTCGAGGTCTGTCGCCAGGTCAAGTCCGATGCGGTGACGCGCGGCATTCCGATCATCATGGTCACGGCCAAGAGCGAGGAGAGCGATGTCGTGCTCGGGCTCGGCCTCGGTGCCGACGACTACATCACCAAGCCGTTCAGTCCGCGCGAGCTGCTGGCGCGGATCGACGTCGTGCTGCGTCGCGGTCCGTTGCGCGATGAGGTCGGCGCCAAGGACCGGGTCGTTCGTGGCAGCCTGCAGGTGGACCTGATCCGGCACGAGGCCCGGATCGGCGACCGGCTGTTGACCCTGACCCCGACGGAGATGCGGTTGCTGCATTTCCTGGCCTCGCACCCCGGTCGCGTCTTTCCGCGCGGTCACCTCCTCAGCCGCGTGATCGGCGAGGATGCCGTGGTGACGGACCGCAACATCGACGTCCACGTCCGGGCCTTGCGTCAGAAGCTCGGTGAACAGCAGACTCTGATCGAGACCGTGCGCGGCGTCGGCTATCGTTTCGCCGAGAGCGCCCAATAGAAGGGCGACCGTAGATCCGAGGACCAGCGCTGCAGAACTCCGATCATGCACCTGCTGTGAGCGGCCGATGATCGGCGCGACTCTGGCCTGGATCGTGGCGGCCATCGCCGTCACCGGCTGCGTCAGGTTGGGCCGCGAACTGCGCCGCCAGCGCGACGCGGCCAGGACGCGTCAGGATTCGACCCGTTCCGCCGAGCAGGCCGCCGCGGCGCACCGCGTCGAGGTGGCGCGCCTGCGCGCCGGTCTCGGCGGCATCGGGGACGGCATTCTGGTGCTCGACAAGGAGCAGCGCCTGGTCGCCGGCAATGCGGCGGCGGCCGAGCTGACCGGGCAGCCGGTCGATCGCGGCCTGGGACGCCCGCTGACCGAGATGCTGCCGTGGGGGCAGCTGGTGGCGGCGTTCGCCGAGATCGATGCCGGTGACGAGACGAAGCGCCAACGTGAGTTCGAGTTCTCGGGCATGCCCGATGACGGCGGCAACGACCGCGCCTTGTTCGTGCGGGTCCGGCTGCTGCCCGGGCTCGGCTACGTCATCGTGATCGATGATCAGAGCCGTCTCAAGCAGCTGGAGTCGCTGCGCCGTGACTTCGTCGCCAACGTCTCGCACGAGCTCAAGACCCCGTTGGCCGCCATCAAGGGCTTCGTCGAGACCATGCTCGAGGACGCCGACATGCCGGCCGCCACGCGCCAGCGCTTTCTCGAGCGGGTCGCCACCCAGAGCGAACGGCTCAACAGCCTGGTCGGCGATCTGCTGACCCTGTCGCGGCTCGACGAGGTCGAGACCCTGCCCGAGGGACGGTGCGACCTGGCCGCGGTCACGGCCGAGACCGTGCGCGACCTGCAGTCGCTCGCCGACAGCAACGACATCGACCTGACGACTCACGGCTTCGAAGTCGATCTGCGGGTGCGCGCCGAACGCGAGGCGATGCGGCAGGTGATCGGCAACCTGATCGACAACGCGATCAAGTACACCCCGAAGGGGGGCAAGGTCACGGTCAGGGCCGCGGCGACGGCCGACACCATCAGACTCGCCGTCACCGACACCGGCATCGGTCTCGGCCCCGAGCACCAGGAGCGCGTCTTCGAGCGCTTCTACCGCGTCGATCGGGCACGCTCGCGCGAACTCGGTGGCACCGGGCTCGGCCTGTCGATCGTCAAGAACACGGTACGCAGTCTCGGCGGCGAGGTCGGCCTCGAGAGCGCCGTCGGCCGCGGCAGCACGTTCTGGGTCGAACTGCCGCGGCTGGCCGGCGACGAGCTGGGCTGAGCGGGGCCCGGCACCGGACTGAGCGGGTCCAGGTCAGCCGATCACGCCGCCGCGCTCGGCGAATTCCTCGCTCTTCTGCCGCATGCCCTGCTTGGCGTACTCGCGCACCTCCTCGGTGATCTTCATCGAGCAGAAGCGCGGGCCGCACATCGAACAGAAGTGGGCGACCTTGGCGCCGTCCTGCGGCAGCGTCGCATCGTGGTAGCTGCGCGCCGTCTCCGGATCGAGCGCGAGGTTGAACTGGTCCTGCCAGCGGAATTCGAAGCGCGCCTTGCTCATTGCGTTATCCCAGGCCTGCGCTCCGGGATGGCCCTTGGCGAGATCGGCGGCGTGCGCGGCGATCTTGTAGGCGATCATTCCTTCCTTCAC
>JAGQRA010000757.1 GCA_020425885.1 Planctomycetota bacterium
CGTCGGCGCCGAGCGGCGAGCCGTGCACGTCGTGGGTGTTGGCCTTGTTGGGCGAGCCCTTGCCGATCGTCGTCTTGCAGCAGATCAGCTGCGGCCGCTCGGCCGACGTCGTCGCCTTGGCCAGCGCCTTGCGGACCTGCTCGGCGTCGTGACCGTCGACCTGCTGCACGTCCCAGCCCTGGGCGCGGAAGCGCGCGGGGATGTCCTCGCTGGTGGCGAGGTCGGTGTGCCCTTCGATGGTGATCGTGTTGTCGTCGAACAGGCAGACGAGGTTGGCGAGGCACAGGTGGCCGGCGAGCGTCGCCGCCTCGTAGCTGATGCCCTCCATCAGGTCGCCGTCACCGACGGTGACGAACACCCGCGAACGCAGCAGGTCGTTGTGGCACCGGCCGGCGGCCATCTTGGCGGCGATCGCCATGCCGACCGCGTTGGCGAAGCCCTGGCCGAGCGGGCCGGTGGTGGTCTCGACGCCGACCGTGTCGCCGTACTCGGGGTGGCCCGGGGTCTTGCTGTGCAGCTGGCGGAACTGCTTCAGGTCGTCGAGCGACACCGGGTAGCCGGCGAGGTGCAGCAGCGAGTAGAGCAGCATCGAGCCGTGGCCGCCCGACAGCACGAAGCGATCGCGCCCCGGCCACTCCGGCTCCGCCGGCGACCAGCGCAGGAACTCCGTCCACAGCACCGCGGCGACCTCGGCCATGCCCATCGGCATGCCCGGATGACCGGAGTTGGCCTTCTGCACGGCGTCCATCGAGAGGCCGCGGATGGTGTTGGCGACGGGGGAGAGGTCGGGCGTGGCGGCGGTCATGCGGGGTGGCTCCGTGAGGCCGCATTCCTATCCGCCGTCGGGGGTGCATGCACGCGCAACCTCCCGCAGCACCGGCCGTTCGTGGCCGGCCCGCCGGCCGCATCGGCGTCAGTGCCCTTCGCGCACCGCGTTGACGTTCCAGGTCGGGATCGCGACCTCGACGACCTCGCCGGGCGGCATGCGCTCGAGCCGCGCCTGGCAGCCGAGCCGGGAGTCGAGGCCGACGTCGCGCGCTTCGTCGAGCTGGTCGAGCTCGTCCTCGCTCGGCTCGGAGAAGCAGTCGAGGCCCTTCTGGATCTTGACGTGGCAGGTCGAGCAGGCGCAGACGCCGCCGCAGGCGTGGTCGAGCGCGAGGCCCTGGTCCATCGCCGCCTCGAGGATCGACTGGCCGATCGCCAGTCGGAACGAGCGTACGTCGCCGCTCACGCGCAGGGTCGCGTCGCCCATCACTGCTGTCCTTCCTTCAACGCCTTGGTCACCGCCGAGCTGATGACGTCGTCGGCGATCGTCGCCGTCAGCTTGCTGAGTTCGTCGCACTGCGCCTTGAGGGCCGCGGTCTCGACGCCGGCCTCGAGCGCCTTCTGCAGCTGCTTGACCGCCTTCTGCACGGCGAAGGTCTGGTCGGGCGGCAGGTCGGCCAGCGCCAGCGCCTTGGTGGTGCCGCGCACCATCGCCTCGGCCTTGCCACGCACCTCGATCGCCTCGCGCGCGAGGTAGTCCTGCTGCGCGTGTTCGATCGAATCGAACATCATGCGCCGCACCTCGTCGCGGGTCAGGCCGAACGTCGGCACGATCTGGATCGACGCTTCGACCCCGGTGCGCTGTTCGCGCGCGGTGACGCGCAGCACGCCGTCGGCGTCGACCAGGAACGTCACCGCGATGCGCGGCAGGCCGGCCGGCAGCGGCGGGATGCCGCGCAGCTTGAAGTGGCCGAGGCGGCGGCAGTCC
>JAGQRA010000758.1 GCA_020425885.1 Planctomycetota bacterium
GACCTATCGCTAGTGCCCCGGGCCCCCGTCACAATGCCCACCATGTCCTGCAGGCATCGTCCGACGCTCCGACTCCCCTCCTCTCAGGAGACCATGATGACGACTCGTCACCTTGTTGATCCGGCGACCTGCGGCCGTCGGATCGTCGCCGCCACGTTCGCCCTCGCGCTGCTGATGGCCACCTCGTGCAACAGCAGCAACTCCGACTCGATCTCGACCGCGGTGGCCGACGAGCCGGTGGTCGGGGCCGAGGACGCGCTGCCCGGCGTCGCCGTCACCATCGAAGCGGTGCGCGGCACCGGCACCGACGGCAAGGCACGCGTCGGCGACCTGCTGGCCGTCGACTTCAAGATCGCCACCGATGAAGGCGATCCGCTCGAGCTGTCGACGTTCGCGCGCGGCGCCATCATGGTCTCGGGCCCGACGTTCAACTACAGCCGCGTCATCGCCTCGCAGTCGGATGTCGTCGCGATGTCGAAGAAGCGCGGGCTCGGCGCCTACACCTACACCTTCACGGTGCCGATCCCGACGACCTACCTCGCCCCGCTCAACGACACGACGAGCCTTTCCGACGGCGAGATGACGGGCGAGGAGCTGCTCGACGGCACCTACACGGTCGCGCTCGAGCTGCGCAAGGACTACACGATCGAGGACGAGACCTACGAGGATCCGGGCAACGCGACGTTCGACTTCCTGCTCGGTTCGGCCGAAACGCTGGCGCCGCGCGACGTCGTCACGATGGCGAACTGCAACCAGTGCCACACCCGGCTCACGGTCCACGGCGGCAACCGCACCGGACTCGGCAACTGCCTGGTCTGCCACACCGCGGGCGCCGAGGACGGCAACGACCCCTCGAGCGGCGGCGGCACGCCTGGCGTGACCATCGAGTTCAAGGTGCTGATCCACAAGATTCACGCCGGCGCCGCGCTGCCGTCCGTGAACGGCCTCACGACCGATCCCGACGGCCGGCGTAACTACGACGGCGGCGAGAAGGACTACATCGTCCAGGGTTTCCGCGCCTCGCTGCACGACTACAGCAAGGTCGTGTTCCCGGTGTGGCCGACGCTGGCGTCGGCGATGCCGGTCGACAAGGGCTACTCGACGCTGCCGGACTACAAGCAGGACAAGGAGGACGCCGTTCTGCGTGGCCCCGTCGCCTGCGGTAAGTGCCACGGTGACCCCGACGGTGACGGCCCGCTGCCGGCGCCCGCCCAGGGCGACCTCGCCTACACCCAGCCGTCGCGCCGGGCCTGCGGCTCGTGCCACGACGACTGGGACCCGACGCTGCCGTACCGTTCGAACAACATCACGATGCAGCCGCAGCCGCATGACTCCGACTGCAAGAAGTGCCACGGCCTCAGCGGCCACTGGCTCGATGTCATCGACGCGCACACGCACCCGCTGCTGTCGGCGCAGGCCGAGGGCCTGGTGTTCGACGTGCTGGCCGTCAGCGATGTCGGCGGCACGATCAACGGCAAGTTCGAGACCAACGAGAACATCCGCGTCACGATGACGATCAAGGACAAGGACGGCAACGACGTCGCCGCCTCGAGCCTGACCCGCATCGAAGCCGTGCTCAGCGGTCCGACCGGCAACCCGAACCTGATGCACCTCGTGCAGATCCCGCCCGCCGATCTCGGCGCCCAGGCGACCTACGACTTCAACCTGCCGCAGAACTACTACTACGAGTCGATCGGCAACAGCACGACCTCCGGCAGCGAGTCGTTCGGCACGATGCACGTGCCGCACTGGGAGAACAGCGACGCCGAGGCGTTGCTGCTGCGCACCGGCAAGACGACGGCGACGACGTTGGCCGCCGACGCGCCGGCGCTGCAGAACTACATCGACGTGCAGCCGGGCCTCGGCAGCAGCTTCCCGGCCGGCGAGTACATCGTGCTCGAAGACCTCGACGGCGGCCGGCGCGAGCACATGCGCATCCGCCGGGTCGAAGGCGACCGCCTCTGGTTCTCCTCGATCTACAACCAGGACTACGCGCCGAGCCTGCGCAACACCCACCTCAGCGGCACCAGCGTCGAGAAGGTGACCGTGAGCGAGATCCCGAGTTCGAAGTACTCGCTCAACCCGGTCACCGGCGTGTTCACCGAGGCCTTCGGGCAGGAGTTCGGCACCGGTGAGGTGCTCGCGACCTATACCTCCGACTACGTCGTGCCCGCGGTCTACCCCGGCACCCTCAACGACTCGCCGGATCTCGACCAGAGCTGGGGCGACTGGATCGGCCTGCCGGTGCTGTCCGGCACCTACAAGCTCGGCATCCACGGCCGGCGCTCGATCACGGTCGGCACCGCGCCCGACACGACCACCTACGCCGAGGCCTCCGAGCCCGCGGTGACCATGTTGCTGTTCGGCACGGCGACCGAGATCGAGACCTCGAGCCGGCTCGACAGCACGGCCAGCTGCAACAACTGCCACACCGACATCCAGTTCCACGGCGGCAACCGCCGCGGCGTCGACACCTGCCTGCTGTGCCACGGCAATGCCGGCGCCGAGGACGCCGCCACCTACGTCTACGCCAGCGGCGCGGCGACGCCCGGCGTGACGATCGACTTCCGCACCATGCTGCACAAGATCCACCACGGCAAGGACCTCAGCGCCGGCGCGGACTACGCGGTCGTCGGCTTCGGCGGCAACAGCCACACCTACGAGGAGGTCGGCTTCCCGGCGATGCCCGGCGGCACACGCCATTGCGCCGCCTGCCACGGCGACGACAACACCGCCTGGGTCGAACCGGCCGAACGCTACCACCCGAACGCCGGGCTGCCGACCCGGGTCTGGCGCGCCGCCTGCGGCTCGTGCCACGACTCGACGGCCGAGCAGGCCCACATCGACGCCAACACCAGCAACTTCGGCTTCGAGGCCTGCACGATCTGCCACGGCGAAGGCAAGGAACACGAAGTCCGCACCGCGCACATCGTCCGCTGAGAGGCCGAGAAGCCATGACTCCAGAAACCACACCGGCGCCGACCCTGGCGTCGGCCCCACCCCGCAACCGCCACACCAATCCGATGACCAGGCAGGTCTACCTTCTCTCCGACTACGGCGACGCGCTCGCCGCCGCCGGCTCTCGCGACGCCCTGATTTCGCTGCTCGGCGGCAAGGGCGCCAACCTCGCCGAGATGACATCGCTCGGCCTCCCGGTGCCGCCCGGACTCGTCATCACCACCGATGCCTGCCGCGCCTTCCTGGCCAGCGGCGGCAGCCTCCCCGATGCGCTGTGGGAGGATGTCGTGCAGGCGCTGAAGAGCCTGGAGCAGGCCACCGGCAAGCGCTTCGGCGACGCCACGAACCCGCTGCTGGTGTCCTGCCGTTCGGGCTCGAAGTTCTCGATGCCGGGCATGATGGACACCGTCCTCAACATCGGCATGAACGACGTCGTCGCCGCGGCGATGGCGACGGCCACCGAGGACGAGCGGTTCGCCTTCGATTCCTACCGGCGCCTGGTGCAGATGTACGGCCGCGTCGTGCTCGGCGTGCCCGACGAGGTCTTCGAGGTGCTGCTGCGTGCGAAGCGCATGGCGCGCAGCGTCACCAACGACGCCGAGCTGCCGGCCGCCGACCTGCGCGAGCTGACGCACGCGTTCCGCGACGCGATCCAGGATCACACCGGCTCGCCGTTCCCGCTCGATCCGATCGCGCAGCTGCGGCTGGCGGTCGAGGCCGTGTTCCGCTCCTGGAACGGCAAGCGCGCGTTCGACTACCGCACCGCCGCCGGCATCCCGCACGACCTCGGCACCGCCGTCAACATCGTCGCGATGGTGTTCGGCAACCTCGGCGCCGACTCCGGGACCGGCGTCGCCACGACCCGCAACGTCACCACCGGTGAGCCGTCGATCGAGGGCGACTTCCTCGTCAACGCGCAGGGCGAGGACGTCGTCTCGGGCACGCGCACGACGCGGCCGATCGCCGAGATGGCCGACTGGCACGCGACGACCTGGCAGGAGTTCTGCCACCACGCGAAGCTGCTCGAGGAGCACCACCGCGACGTCCAGGACGTGGAGTTCACGGTCGAACGTGGCAAGCTGTGGATGCTGCAGACCCGGACCGCCAAGCGCACCGCGCAGGCGGCGATCCGCATCGCCGTCGACCTCGTCGAGGAGGGCAGGATCTCGCGGCAGGAGGCCCTGATGCGGGTGCAGCCCGATCACGTCGACTACTTCCTGCATCCGCAGTTCGACGCCGCGGCCCGCAGCGCGGCCCGTTCCGCCGGCCAGCTGCTGGCGTCGGGCCTCAACGTCTCGCCGGGCGCCGCGATCGGTCAGGCCGCCTTCGACGCCGACACCGCCGAACAGTGGGCGCGGCGCGATGGCAAGAAGGTGCTGCTGGTGCGCCCGGAGACCAAGCCCGACGACGTTCACGGCATGCTCGCCGCGGAAGGCGTCGTCACCAGCCGCGGCGGCCGCACCAGCCACGCCGCCCTCGTCGCGCGCCAGTTCGGCAAGCCGGCCGTGGTCGGCGCGCTGAGCCTCGACGTCGACGACGAGAAGGGCACGCTGACCGCGCCGGGCGGGACCGTGATCAACACCGGCGACTGGCTGTCGATCGACGGCACGACCGGCGAGATCTTCGCCGGCCAGCTGCCGACGGTCGTGCCCGACCTCGAGGACCAGCACCTGCAGAAGCTGCTCGAATGGGCCGACGCCGAGCGCCGCCTCGGCGTCTGGGCCAACGCCGACTATCCGCGCGACGCCGAACGGGCGCGTCGGTTCGGCGCCCAGGGCATCGGCCTGTGCCGCACCGAGCACATGTTCTTCGAGAGCGAGCGACTGCCCGTCGTGCAGGCCTTGATCCTGGCCAAGGACGACGCCGAACGCCGGGTCCATCTCGACAAGCTGCTGCCGCTGCAGCGCGGCGACTTCGACGGCCTGTTCCGGGCCATGGACGGCCTGCCGGTGACGATCCGTCTGATCGACCCACCGCTGCACGAGTTCCTGCCCGATCACGACAACCTCGCCAAGGAGACCGTCACGCTCGAGGCGCAGCTGACGCAGCCCGAGGGTGACAACCCGGCGACCCGCAGCAAGATCGCCGAACACCACCGCATGCTGGGCAAGATCGACGAGCTGCGCGAGCAGAACCCGATGCTCGGCCTGCGCGGCGTCCGGCTCGGCATCCACATGCCCGAGCTCGTCCGCATGCAGGTCCGCGCCATCTTCGAGGCGGCGTGCACCTGCCAGCAGGACGGCGTCCTTGTCCATCCCAAGATCATGATCCCGCTGACCTCCACCAGCGCCGAGCTCGACTACGAGCGCACGATGCTCGAGGAGGAGGCGCGCAAGGTGATGACCGAGATGGGCATCGAGGTCCGCTACCAGTTCGGCACGATGATCGAGATCCCGCGCGCGGCCCTGACCGCTGACCGGCTCGCCGAACACGCCGAGTTCTTCTCGTTCGGCACCAACGACCTGACGCAGACGACCTTCGGCATCTCGCGCGACGACGCCGAGACCGGCTTCCTGACCGAGTACC
>JAGQRA010000759.1 GCA_020425885.1 Planctomycetota bacterium
CCCCCGGCCACGAGCATCAATCCGGCGATCGCAGCGCTGTTGATGATGAGAGTCGTCTTGATGTTCATGGTTGGAACGCCCGGAGGCTCTGTCTCTCCTTACCTGGCCTCGCTCCATCGGATGCGCCTCGCTACGGACTGAAACCCATCGACCGGACGACCGTGCGTCGCCGCGGCCCGCGGGTCGAATCGCGGTCGTGGGCTGTCGGGCGGAGTCACGCGGGCTGGCCAGAAGCGCTGCTCGCATGGCCTGTTCGCCCGCTATTGTCGTCGACTTCAACAGGAGGGCACATGCCGACCAAGAAGAACAAGCGCACGTTCGACGCCCGGCCAGATCACGCCGACTTCCGCGATCGCCTCTACCAGGTCTCGCTCGTCAACGTCCCGGCGACGATCCCGCTCGCGGAATACAGGAACGCCAAGGTCCCGATCCTCGATCAGGGCGAGGAAGGCGCCTGCACCGGCTTCGGCTTGGCGACGGTGGCGCACTACCTGCTGCGCACGCGGCGGGGCGGCGGCGTGGCCGCGCGGGTCAGTCCGCGGATGTTCTATCAGATGGCCAAGCGCTACGACGAGTGGCCGGGCACCTCGTACGAGGGCAGCTCGGCGCGCGGCGCGGTGAAGGGCTGGCACAAGCACGGGGTCTGCAGCGAGCGGCTTTGGCCGAACTCGGGCGTCGCCAATCGGCTGACCAACGAGCGCGAGGCCGACGCCGCCAGGGTTCCGCTCGGTGCCTACTATCGGGTCAACACCAAGGACCTCGCGCACATGCACGCGGCGATGACCGAGGTCGGGGTGTTGTATGCCACCTCGATGGTGCACGCCGGCTGGGATCGGGTCGGCAAGGACGGCATCATCCCGTTCTCGAAGGAGGTCGACGGCGGCCACGCCTATGCCCTCGTCGCCTACGACGAGCACGGCTTCTGGCTGCAGAACAGCTGGGGACGGTCGTGGGGCAAGCAGGGCTTCGCGCGCATCAGCTATGCCGACTGGCTGCAGAACGGCTCGGATGTCTGGGTGTGCCGGCTCGGCGTGCCGGTCGTCATGGATTGACGTCGGCCAGCTTCGGATCAGGTCCGCTACGAATCAGGGCAGCTTCGGACCGAGGTAGTTGCGGCCGCGATAGATGTCCGCCGAGAACACCGAGAAGCCGAGCCGCTGCACCTCGACCCGTTCGAGCAGCTCGAGGCTGGCGAAGTGCACGCCGATGCGCTCGAGCAGGCCCTGACGCATGTCGGGCCGCGGCAGCACCAACAGGCCATCCTCGCCGATGTGCTTCGCCGGCGGCTCCCAGTGATCGAACTGCAGCGCCGACAGGCCGAAGGCATTCTGCGCCAGCGTCGGCTCGACCGCGACGCCGGGGCGGGCGACCTTGGCGTGGTTCTTCAGGTGTCGGGTCAGCTGGGCGGCGTCGCGATAGTCGCCGGCGAAGTAGAACAGGTTGCCGCTGCGTTCGTCTTCGCGATCCACCACCGCCCGCCAATGGTCGACGCGGGCGACGGTCTCCTCCCAACCGACCCAGCGCGAGCCGCGCCCCGGCGGCATCAGGCGGACGACCGGGGCGATGGCGATCACGGCGGCGAAGCCGATCAGCACGTATCGCAGCCGTCGCACCGCGACCGGATGTCGCGGCACGAACTCCGCACCGGTCCACCACAGCGTCATGCCGAGCAGCAGCGGCAGCGCGGCCGGCGTCAGCCAGTTGATCTTGACCTGCACGAACAGCGAGCTGCACAGCAGGAACGCGGCCATCGGCACGCCGAACGCCAACAGCCAGGTCGCCCGCATGTCGCCGCCGCGACCGCGCCGCCACAGCCACCACGTCGACGCGACCGTCGCCACCGCGACGACGGGATTCAGCACCAGCAACTGACCGCCGACGAACTGGCCGAGCCACTTCACGCCAAGGCCGGCGCGTTCCCACCGGCCCTCGGTCTGGAAGCGGAACGACTCGAAGTCATTGGCCACGTTCCACCAGATCACCGGCAGGAACGTCAGCGCCGCGACCAGCACGCCCACGTACGGGCCAGGCTTCAGCAGCTGGCGTCGCATCTTCGGGTCGATCAGCAGCAACAGCGCGCCGGCCGGGGCGAGGAAGATCGCGGTGTACTTGCTCAGCAGCGCGCCGCCGGCCATCAGGCCCGCCAGCGCCCACCAGCCGAGGCCGCCCGAGCGCGAGCGCCACAGCGCCACCAGCGTGAGCATCCAGAATGCGCACAGCGGTGGATCGGGGTTGGTGAGGAAGCGGACCGCCACGAGATTGGGGACGCCGAGGCACAGCGCGAGCCAGACGAGGCGCGAGGTCGGCGGCGCCTCGAACGCGCGCAGCAGCGACAGCCCGCCGAGCACGGTGGCGCAGCCGCACAGCCAGCTGCCGAGTCGGATCCCCATGGCGCCGTCGCCGAACACCTGGCTGCCGAGCCAGATCAGCCAGGCCACCATCGGCGGATGGTCATAGTACGAGAGGTCGGGGTGCTGCGAGTAGCACCAGTAGTACGACTCCTGTGAGAACACCGGCATCGACAGCGCGAGCCACAGTCCGGCACCGAGCGCCAGCAGCAGAAGGGTGGGTTCGAGTCGTGATCTGGACATTGGCAGGCCGGCCGCGGTTTCGGGGGACGATGCGGCGCGGCAGATCGGAGCACATTGGCCGGCCAGACTCCACGTGTTGTGTGGCGTGCGTTCGTCGCCGAGTCGCGAATCGGGACGTTGCCGCTCACCGTCTACCTGCCGACCCCGATCCTGCGGAGGCGGCGCTGACGACGATGCTGCGGAACACCATCCATGCCGTAGACGTCAGGTAGGTATGGTCTGACGCGGAACATAGTCGTCCCCCATGTCATGGAGGACCTACAATGCTCCGCTGCCTCGTTTCCCTTGCAGGCAACGCCTGCCCCAGACTAGGAATCCCATGCGTCTGACTCACCCTCTCTTCCTCTCCTCGCTCGCTGCGCTCGTCGCCGGCGAAAGGGCCCTGGCCCAGAACGATGACTGCTCCGGCGCGATCCAGATCGTTCAGGGCACCAACGGCCCGTATTCGAACTCCGGCTCGACGACTTCGTTCAGCTGGCCCTGCGCCGCCGGCGGCAACGATGTCTGGTTCATCTACGTCGCTCCCGGGACCGGTCCGCTCACCATCGACACCTGCGGTGCGGGCTACGACAGCGCCCTCGAGCTGTTCGACGGCAACCTCGGTTGCGGCGGTCTGGTCAGCCTCGGCTGCAACGACGACAGCTGCGGGCTGCAATCTTCCGTCAGCGTCGCCAACGTCAACGTCGGTGACACGATCTACGTACGCGTCGGCGGATACAACTCGGCCACCGGGACCTTCCCGCTGAACGTCGCCGGTCCGACCGGCAGCGGCCTGGTGGCCACGGCCACCCCCTATGGCACCGGTTGTGTCGCTCGCAGCACCTCGTTCTACGAGCAGATGTCGGCGGCGAACTTCGACCTCAACAACACGGCGATGACGCTGCTGCCGCTTTCTCCGGGTTACATCGGGTTGCCCATCGGCGCCTACGTGGCCCCGACCGCTGCCGCGGTTCCGCTCACGCTGCCGGACGACGGCGAGGTCACGCAGCCGCTGACCAACACCTTCAACTACGACGGTGGCTCGACGACGTCGCTGACGGTCTGTTCGAACGGCTTCGTCTCGGTCGCTTCGGGCAATGGCTCCGCCTACCTGCCCAGCATCTCTACCATGCTCAATGCGCCCGAGACGGCATGGTGGGTGTGGCACGACTTCAACCCGACGGCCGGCGGCCAGGTCCTGTTCGAGGAAGTCGGCCCGACGGTATTCATCACCTGGGACGCGGTCTGGGATTACGGCGGCACGAGCACTGCCAATGCCAGCACCTTCCAGTTCCAGTTCGACACCAACGCCGGCGGTGTCGTGATCGCGTTCCAGACCATGAGCGCGTTGGCGGGCACGACCAACACCGACTTCCTCGTCGGTTACTCGCCTGGCGGCGCGTCGCCCGACCCGGGCTCGATCGACATCTCGGCCAGGCTACCCGGCACGTTCCAGGTCGAAGGTGCCGACCTGGCGCCGCTGTCCCTCACCTCGGTCGGCCGTCCGGTCGGCGGCACCACGATCAGCCTGAGCACGACCAACATCGGCGCCACGGCGCCGTTCGGCGCGATCATGCTCGGCCTCAACGACCCGGCGACCGACCTGACCGGCATCGGCATGGCCACCTGCACGCAGTACACCGACAACCTCGGCGCGCTGCTGTTCCTGCCGCTCGGGGCGACCAGTTTCCTGTCGCCGCTCACGGTCCCCAACGCGCTCGGGATCGACCTCAAGGTGCAGTCGTTCGTCTACGATCCGGCCTCGAACCTGACGACGCTCGGCGCCATCGCCTCGAACGGCGTCAACCTGTTCATCGGCAATCTGTAGGTTCCGATGCGCGCGCTGCGCCGCGGTGACGGGCGCCGCGGCGCCTCGAAGGCGGTGATGGGCACGGAAGGTGCCCGCACCGCCGGCCGCTTCGTCGCCTTCCTGGGCGCGGCTCTCACGCTGTCGCCCGCGCAGTCGCCGCGGCAGGTCTCCGGGATCTACCCGCACCTGGCGATGTTCAACGACGAAGGCGAGTGCGGGACCGGCGCCGTCGTGCCGTGGGCCGGCCGCCTGTGGGTCGTCACCTACGCCCCGCACGCGCCGCGTGGATCCTCGGACCGGCTCTACGAGATCACGCCCGGACTGGAGCAGATCATCCGCCGCGAGAGCATCGGTGGCACCCCGGCCAACCGGATGATCCATCGCGAATCGCAGCAGCTGTTCCTCGGTCCGTACGCGATCGATCGTGATGGCGGCGTGCGGGCGATTCCGTTCGCCGCGATGTTCGGGCGCCCGACCGGCAACGCCCGGCACCTCTACGACCCCGCCGGCAAGATCTACTACGCCACCATGGAGGAAGGGCTCTACGAGGTCACTGTCGACGGGCTCGGGGTCATCGAGCTGTGGGCCGACGAGCAACGGCCGGATGGGCGCCATGCCGATCTGCCCGGCTATCACGGCAAGGGGCTCTACTCCGGGCAGGGGCGCATCGTCTACGCCAACAACGGCGAGCATGGCGAACGCGCGCTGCGGGATCCGACGACGCCTTCGGGGGTGCTCGCCGAGTGGGACGGCAAGGCCGCGGCCTGGACCGTCGTCGCGCGCGGCCAGTTCACCGAGGTGACCGGGCCAGGCGGCATCTACGGCAGCGACGATCCGGCCAACGACCCGATCTGGTCGATCGGCTTCGACCATCGTTCGCTGATCCTGAAGGTGCTGGACGGCGGCGCGTGGCACACCTTCCGGCTGCCGAAGGGTTCGAACGGCTATGACGGAGCCCACGGCTGGAACACCGAGTGGCCGCGGATCCGCGACATCGGCGAGGACGACCTGCTGATGACGATGCACGGCGTGTTCTGGCGATTCCCGCGCAGCTTCCGCGGCGGCGACAGCGCCGGCATCGCGCCGCGTTCGGCCTACCTCAAGGTCATCGGCGACTTCAGCCGCTGGCAGGATCGCATCGTGCTCGGCTGCGACGATACCGCGAAGAACGAGTTCCAGAACCGGCGCCGCGCGAAGGGTGAGATCGCGGCGCCGCGATCGCAGAGCAATCTCTGGTTCCTCGAACCGGAGGAGCTCGACCGCCTCGGGCCGGTGCGTGCCGTCGGTGGGTTCTGGCTGCACGAGGACGTGGCGGCCGGCACGGTGAGCGATCCGTTCCTGGTGGCCGGCTTCGCTCGCCGCGGTCTGCATCTCGCGCATGCCGGAACACGCCCGGCGACGATGATCGTCGAGCTCGATGTCGACGGCCATGGGCAGTGGCAGCGACACGCCGAGATCACGTTGCCGCCCGGCGGCTATCGCTGGTTCGAGCTCGAGGTCGAGGCGTGCTGGCTGCGGCTGCGGGCGCCGGCGGCGATCACCGCGGCGGTGGCCGCGGCCCACTTCGCCACCGCCGATGCGCGCACCGAGACCCCGGATCCGCGCTTCGCCGGGCTGGCTACTTCCGGCTCACGCCGCGTGCTCGGCGGCCTGATCCGGGCGCGAGGTGGCGACCGCACGACGATGGCGTTGGCTTCGATGCGGGCGCTGGACGGCGTCGTCGAGGACCGCGGCGGCTACGAACTCGACGGCGAGCTGGTGTTGCGGCCGGCCGACGCGGCGCTGCATCGGCACACCCTCGAGCACACCCGCATCCCGGGCGACGTGCTCGCCGTCGACGCCGCCTCGGTGATCTACATCGACGAGGAGGGCGCGCGCTGGCGGCTGCCGAAGTCGATCTCGACGCGCGCACCGCAATCGGCGCTCGGTGGCTGTCGCGTCGATCGCGAGGTCGCGACCGAGCGCGACCTGTTCCATGCCGATGGCACGTTCTACGAGCTGCCCGCCGACAACGCCGGCGGCTTCAGGAAGCTGCGTCCGATCGCGAGCCACGACAGGCTCGTGCACGATTTCTGCTCGTTCCGTGGTCTGCTCGTCATGACCGGAGTCGATGCGGACGCCGAAGCAGGTGAGCACATCGTGAGGTCGCCGGACGGCGATGCCGCGGTCTGGGTCGGCGCCATCGATGACCTCTGGCGGCTGGGCAAGCCGCGTGGCCGGGGAGGTCCATGGTGCGATTCCGCCGTCGAGGCAGGCGTGGCCAGCGATCCCTATCTGGTCACCGGCTACGACCACAAGGAACTCCTGCTGTCGCACCGGTCCGCCTGCACGGTCACCATGACCATCGAGGCCGATCTGTGCGGCGATGGTCGGTGGACCGTGGTCGAGACGATCGCGGTGCCCGAGGGCGAAGACGTGCGCCACATCTTCCCGCGGGCCTGGTCGGTGCATTGGCTGCGATTGCGCAGCGACACGGCGGGTACGGCGACCGCGCAGTTGATCTACCGCTGAGACGGGGACGCGCGATCGCCATCGTTCGTGCCCGGAGCGGCCTCATTCAACTCTGCCGCAAGCGAGCCGATGCCGTGAAATCGCTGCTGCCGGGTGGCTTGTGTTCTCGCCGTGACGAACGTCATGCACCCGATCCCGGCCATCACCTTGACGTCCTTGACGGCGCCTCTCCAGCCTGCGAACCTGTGGTGCTGGCCGGATCGTGCATTGCCGTTGCGGGCCCGCGCCGGCCCCTCGCCTCGTTTCGCCTCTCTCTGCCCCCGGAATCACCATGCCTCGACTTCTCTGCGCGGCCATGCCGCTGCTCGCTCTTCCCTTGCTCGCCCAGGGCACCCCGGAAGCCGCCGAACCGAACGACACCACCCTCACCGCCACCGTGCTCGTCCCCGGTGAGCAGGGTTTCGGCGACATCACCGCCGGCGACGAGGACTGGTTCAAGGTCACGCTCGCCAGCGCCTCGGATCTCAAGGTCTGGACCAGTCCAGGGTTCAGCGGCCAGATCGGCGACACCAAGGTCCGCATCCTCGCCGCCGACGGCACGACCGTGCTGATCGATGTCGACGACGGCGACCTCTCCACCCACGGCTACTACACGACCTTCGTCGTCGGCAACTACGCCCCCGGTGACTACTACGTCGCCGTCCGCGGCTTCAGCGGAACGACCGCCGGCACCTACACCCTCGACGTCGTCGCCGCGCCGGCCGGCACCTACGTCCCGCCGCTGGCGCCGATCGCCGAGTTCCACGAGGACAACGACCCGCGCCTCATCGGCGGCATCGCCACGGTCTCGGCGGTCAACACGCTCAACTCGGGTGAGATCCTCCTCGGGGGCGGCGGCGCCAGCTACACCGACCCGACCGCGGACTACGACTTCTACCAGGTCGTCATCGGCACCGGCGGCACCCTGGTGATGGAGACGCTCGGTGGCGCGCCGTTCCCGGCGCTCGCCGACTCGGTGATCTTCCTGGTCGATGCCGGCCTCGCGGTCCTGGCCTCGGACGACGATGGCGGCGCGGGGACCCTGTCCCTGCTCACCTACACCGTCACGCCCGGCACCTACTATGTTGTCGTCAAGGGTTGGGGCGTCGGCTTCTACGATCTCGCCATCTCGATGGCTCCGACCGGCCCGGCGACGTTCGTGATGCGCGCCGGTGGCTGCGCCGGCAGCGCCGGCACGCCGACGCTCGGCACCCGTGAGTCGAGCACGCATCCCGGCGTCCGCCCCGAGCTGCCGATCCTCGGCTCCGAGTTCTTCGTCGACGGCGAGAACATCCCCGCCAACGGCCCGCTGATGCGCGTCATCGGTCTGGACCCGCTCGCCTCACCGTTCGACCTCACGCCCTACGGCGCTCCCGGCTGCCAGATCGAGGTCGATCCGCTCGACCAGTCCTTCGCCCTCGCCGACGCCGCCGGCGTCGACTTCTGGGGCATGTTGTCGCCTGCCGCCGTGGCCCTGCTCGGCCTGACGGTCGAGCAGCAACTCGCCATCCTCGATGTCTCGGCCAACGGCCTCGGCCTCACGGTCAGCAACCGCACGAGCTCGGTCTTCGGCATCACGCACTGAGTTGCGGCATTCGATCCGGATGTGCGTCGTGGCCGCGCGCCGGTTGTCGGCGCTGGCCCTGCTGATCCTGCTCGCCGTCGGGCTGGCGGCGCAGGCGGAACGGCCGTCGCGACCGAACATCCTGTTCGCGCTGGCAGACGACTGGGGCTGGCCGCATGTCGGCGCGCTCGGCGACCGGGTCGTGGCCACGCCGACCTTCGATCGTCTGGCCAAGGAAGGCGTGCTGTTCGAGCATGCCTGCGTCTCGAGCCCATCGTGCACGCCGAGTCGCAACGCCATCCTGACCGGACAGCAGTTCTACCGACTCGGCGAGGGCGCGAATCTGCACAGCACGCTCGACGTCGCACAGCCGAACTTCATGTCGTTGCTGCAGGCCGCCGGCTACCAGATCGGGCACTGGCGCAAGGCGTGGGGGCCCGGCGACTTCAAGGCCGGCGGCTACACCTCGCATCCGTGTGGCCCCGGCGGCACGTTCGAGGCGTTCCTGAAGCAGCGCGACCCGACGCGACCGTTCTGCTTCTGGTTCGGCACTTCGGATCCGCACCGCGGCTATCGCCGACACAGCGGCAGGGATGCCGGCATCGACCTCGGCGCCATCCGGGTGCCGTCGTTCCTGCCGGATCACGAGGACGTCCGCGGCGACATCGCCGACTACTACTTCGAGGTGCAGCGCTGGGATCACGAGGTCGGCGAAGCGCTCGCCGCGCTCGAGGCGGCCGGCCAGCTCGACAACACGCTGATCGTGATGACCGGTGATCACGGCATGCCCTTCCCGCGCTGCAAGGGCAACGTCTACGACCACGGCGTCCGGGTGCCGTTGGCGATGCGATGGAATCGGCTGACCGCGCCGGGCCGGCGCCTGGCCGAGTTGGTGTCGTTCACCGACCTGGCGCCGACGTTCCTCGCCGCGGCCGGCCTCGAGGTGCCCGCCGTCATGACCGGCAACAGCCTGTTGCCGTTGCTCTGCGATGATCGGGCCGCCGGCGCCGATCCGTGGCGCGATTTCGTCGTCTTCGGCCGCGAGCGCCACACGCCGGCGCAGGCGATGCCGGCGATGGTCGGCTATCCGATGCGCGGACTGCGGACCGAGCGCTGGCTGTTGATCCTGAACCTCGAGCCGGATCGTTGGCCGGCCGGCGTCGCGGCCGGCGCGACGCATCCGTTCGGTTCGTTCGCCGACTGCGACGACGGGCCGACCAAGCAGCTGCTGATGCGCGAACGCGACGACCCGGCGATCGCCACGTTCTACGACCTGTGCTTCGCCCGGCGGAACGCGATCGAGCTGTACGACTGCCAGCAGGATCCCGATCAGATCCATGATCTGGCTGGCGACGACGAGCATGCGGGCATCCGCGACGAGCTGCGGCAACGCCTCGTCGACTACCTCGCCCGCACCGGCGACCCGCGGTTCACCGACGCCCCGGTGCGGTTCGACGACTACCCGTACCGCGCCGCCTACCTGCAGCAGCACCTCGAGCAGCAAGGGCAGAAGCAGAGGCAGAAGCGATAGCTGGCGGCGCTCGGCCGCTACATCGGGAAGGTCGGCAGCAGACGGGCCGGGTCGACGACGAAGTCGGTCTCGCCGACGAACAGTCGACCCGCGTCGGGGCATCGCCGCCGGATGTCGTCGCTCATGTTCTCGACCGCCGTCGTGATGATCAACGCCGTTCGTCCGTCGTGCGGCACGAGTGCCGGGCAGGTGTTCTGTGGCGAGCCTGCGGTCAGCCAGGTGACGAGCAGCTCACCGGAGTCGAGGTCGTAGAGCCGCGTCTCACCCGAGGCCGCCGCATCGGGCAGGAACATCGACACGATCAGGCCGCTGCCATCGGGGGTCAGGGTCGCGCCATCGGGCACCGCCGGATCCGCGGTCAGATCCAGCACGACCCGGGGGGCGCCCAGCATGCCGGCATCGAGATCGAGGTCGCAGGCGACGACCTGTCGGGTGGGGGAGTCGATGTCGAGCAGCTCGAGCCGGCCAGCGACCTTGCGGATCGCCTTGCCGTTGCTGCAGACCTGGTCGTTGCGCAGGCGGATGAGCCTGCGATCACGCCCGCGCCACAGGTAGAGGCCGGCCTTCCTGGTCCTGAACTCGAGATCCTTGCAGCCGAAGATCAGGTTGTCCTCGTACACGAGCCCGTCGTTGATGATGGTGCCGTCGACGTCGTCGTCGATGCCGTCGCAGAACGGGGACCAGGATCCGCTGCCGAGGTCGAAGATGCCGAGCGAGCGCTCGCAGCCGACCACGAAGTGGCCCGCGGTCGCGCATGGGAACGCGAACCCGGGTCGACCCGGCAGCGCGAACGACTCGTTGCGCCGAGACTCCAGGTCATAGCGATTCAGGCTGCCGATGCCGGCGCCGGCGCCGTGCTCGATGCAGATCCATGAGACGAGGCCGGAGCGCAGCGCGCAGGGGCCCTCGGGCAGGTGGCGGAGGGCCGCGGTGTCGGGGACGGGCAGCGGTCTGGCGTGGCGAATCGTCGGCATGGCGCGGGGGGCGGTCTCGCCGCTGAGCATGTTGCCTGCACGGTCAGGGGCAAGCGGTGTGGCGGCAACTTTCTCGACGGGGGGCGGGTCCGCCGTCCCGGCGGAAGTCGTTGGTCCGGCGCCGAATCCGCGACGCGTGCTTGCGGGCGTCGAGCGGATTATGTAACCCCTGGAGAAAATGGAGATCACCTTCGCTGATGGTCTGGTTTTCGCCACCTTCGTCATCGCGGTCGTCGCCATCGGCCTGATCAAGAGCAGGCACGAGGCGGACAGCGAGTCCTACTTCCTGGCCGGCCGTGGCCTGAGCTGGTGGCTGATCGGCTTCTCGCTGATCGCCGCCAACATCTCGACCGAGCAGTTCGTCGGCATGTCCGGGCAGGCGGCCGACTACGTCGGTCTCGCGATCGCCAGCTACGAGTGGATGGCAGCGATCACGTTGGTGGTCTGCGCCTTCTTCTTCCTGCCGAAGTTCCTGCGCGCCGGTATCTACACCATCCCCGAGTTTCTCGAGTACCGCTTCAACCGGGCCGCGCGCTCGATGATGGCGGTGTTCACGATGGTGGTCTACGTCGGCGTCACCATCGCCGCCGTGATCTACTCGGGCGCGCTGATGGTCAACACGCTGTTCCCCGACGTCAGCGTCACCGCCGGTGCCTGGGCGATCGGCGTGCTGGCGGCGATCTACGTCGCCAGCGGCGGGCTCAAAGCCTGCGCCTGGGCCGACCTGATCCAGGGTTCGGCATTGATCGTCGGCGGCGCCGTCATCCTGTGGCTGGCGATCGATGCGCTCGCCGCAGCACCGGTCGCGGCGCTGGCGACGACGGCCGACGTGCAGGGCCTCGCCGATTCGGCCGGCGGCTGGGACAAGTTCTTCGCGCTCAACGCGGACAAGCTGCACATGGTGCTGCCGGCCGACGACATGACGCTGCCGTGGACGGCGCTCGTGGTCGGGCTCTGGATCCCGAACTTCTACTACTGGGGTCTCAACCAGTACATCACCCAGCGCACGCTCGGTTCACACTCGCTGGCGCACGGCCAGCGCGGCGTCGTGTTCGCCGCCGCGCTCAAGCTGGTGATCCCGTTCGTGATCGTGTTCCCGGGCATGATCGCGTTCGACCTCTACAGCGGCGAGATGGCCGCGGCAGTGGCGGCCGATGGGCAGATCCAGGCCACGAACACCGAGCTGCTCGAGGAGTTCGAGGCGGCGGTGGCGGCGCCGACCGCGCCCGGCTCGCAGGTCGTGTTCGAGTTCGACGCAGCCTGGGCCCGCAGCAACCCGGAGAAGTCGGTCGAGATCGCGGCCTGGAACGAACGCGTGCTGGCGAGCACCGAGGTTGCCGGCATCGAGCCCGTGAAGGAGCACCTGACCGGCTACAAATACGACACCGCCTTCGGCCTGCTGGTCGGTCGGCTGGTGCCCGGCGGCAGCGGGCTGCGTGGCTTCATCCTTGCCGCGATCCTCGGCGCCGTGATCAGCTCGCTGGCTTCGATGCTGAACGCGGCCTCGACGATCTTCACCATGGACCTGTTCCGGGAGTACCTGCGCCCGGGCGCCTCACAGCGGGCGCTGGTGATGACCGGCCGCCTCTGCGTCGGCGTGTTCACGGTGATCGGTTGCAGCATCGCGCCGCTGCTCGGCGATCCCGAGTTCGGCGGCATCTTCACCTTCATCCAGGAGTTCCAGGGCTTCATCTCGCCCGGCATCCTGGCGGTGTTCGTCTTCGGCCTGTTCGTCAGGCGCGCGCCGAGCATGTGCGGCGTGGTCGGCCTGGTCGCCAATCCGCTGATCTACTGGGGGCTGATGTTCCTGCTGCCCGACTTCGCCTTCCTCGATCGGATGGCGGTGTCGTTCGGCTGCGTGCTCGGCCTGATGGGGCTGCTGACCCTGTGGCAGCCGCGCCTCGAGGCGCTGCCCGAACGACCGACGCCGCCGATCGATCTGCAGTCGTGCCCGCTCGCCAGGGCCACCGGCGTCCTGGTCGTCATCGCCACCCTGATCCTCTACGGCATCTTCTGGTGAGGCGCGGCAACCGATGAACCAGCAGGTCAAGCGTCGACACGCCGCCGATGAACCGGCCCGCGAGGCGCTGGCGGCCCTGGCCGTCGAGCATGACCTCGACGTCTTCGGCGGTCGGTTGCGCCGGACCTCGTCGCGCTTCTGTCTCGGCGTCGAACACGGCGACTACAACGGCACCGAGCTGTTCGGCGTCGGCACCGACCGCTTCCTCTGGGTCGCCTACAAGGCGAACGACAGCGGCCGCGCTCGCCTCGTCAGCAGCAACTTCCGCGACGACGGCGTGATCGAGTTCGTGCCGGGCGCGGTGCCGGCGCCGCGGGCCGCCGCGATCGCGCATTCCTGGGGCCGCTTTCCGTGCGGCGCCGACTACGTGCTGCGGCGCGCCGGTCTGCACACCGGCCGCGGCTTCGACGCGGTCGTCCACGGCAGCATCCCGGGCGGTGGCATGTCGCGCTCGGCGTCGCTGTCGCTGAACCTGCTGCTCATGATGCTCGAGGTGAACGGGCTCGAGGTCGAGGACGGGCTCTTCATCGTCGACCTGGCCCAGCAGCTCGAGAACGACTACATCGGTTCGCCGTGCGGGGTGCTCGATCAGACGATGATCTACTTCGCCCGCGCCGGCATGGGCACGCACTACCGGCCGCACGATCGATCGATCGAACACGTGCCGCTCGGCGCCGGTGCGATCGACTTCAGGCTGATCTCGCTCGACACCGGCACGGTGCGGCCGGGCCTCGAGAAGTCGACCTACCGGATCCGCCGCGCGGAATGTGAGGAGGCGGTGCGGCGGCTCTGCGAGATCGAGCCGGTCGCCAACCTCGCCGAGATCCGCGACCCCGAACGCTATCGCCGCCTCGAGGCCGCGCTGCGCGCCCAGAGCCCGGACCTCGCCGATCGGCTCGTCTACATCCATGGCGCGCAGCGGCGCTTCGACACCATGCTCACGGCCTGGCGAACGGGCGACATCGCCACCGTCGGCGCCGTCTTCCGCCATGACGGCTACGGCCTGCGCGATCTCTACCGCATCTCCGGGCCCGAGCTCGAGACCATGTGTGACATCGCCCGCACGGTTCCCGGCGTCCTCGGCGAACGCATGCTGGGCGGCGGCGACAAGGGCGCGTCGGGGGCGATCGTCGAGGCCGCTGCCGTCGATGCCCTGCGCGCGGCCGTCGACCGACTCTACCCCGAACGTCATCCGGACCTCGCCGGCAAGCACGCCGTGCACGCCTGTGCCCTCGTCGATGGCATCGCCGTGCTCGACGGTCTCCGCAACCCACACTGATGATCAGCACCCTTCGCCCGTTCGCGCTCGCGGCCCTCGCCGCGGCGGTCTCCGCCCAGGATTGGCAGGACGAAAGCGTCTTCGGCCGCGGCCGCGAGGCGCCGCACGCCGTGATGCGGCGCTACCCGGACGCCGCCGCCGCGGCCCGCGGTGGTCGCTCGCCGTGGCTGCTGTCGCTCGACGGCAGCTGGCAGTTCAACTGGGTCGCGCATCCGGATCAGCGCCCGCGCGGCTTCGAGGCGATCGGCTTCGACGACTCCGGCTGGGATCGGATCGAGGTGCCGAGCAACGTCGAGATCCATGGCTACGGCACGCCGATCTACGTCAACCAGCCGTACCCGTTCGCGAAGAACCCGCCGCGGGTGATGGACGATCCGCCGGCCGGGCACACGACGTTCGCCGAGCGCAACCCGGTGAGTTCGTACCGGCGCCACTTCACGCTGCCGGCGGGCTGGGACGGTCGCCGCAGCTATGTCCGCTTCGACGGCGTGTCGTCGGCGTTCTACCTCTGGTGCAACGGCGAGATGGTCGGTTACCACCAGGGCAGCCGGACGCCGGTCGAGTTCGAGCTGACCTCGCATCTGCGCTCCGGCGACAACGTGCTGGCGGTCGAGGTCTATCGCTACTCGGATGGCAGCTACCTCGAGTGCCAGGACTTCTGGCGGCTGTCGGGCATCTTCCGCAGCGTCTGGCTCGAGTCGCGCGGCGTCATGCATGTCGCCGACGTCGAGATCACGACCGAGCTCGACGAGGACTGTCGCGATGGCGTGCTGAAGCTCGCGGTCGATGTCGCCGATGCGACCGCCGGCGCCAGCGTGCAGATCGCATTGGCCGGCATCGCCGGCGGCGTCGGCACCGGCACGCTGTCGGCCGGGCCGTCGTCGCGGCTGCGCTTCACCGTGCCGGCGAAGGCGCCGTCGCTGTGGACCGCGGAGACGCCGAACCTCTACGACCTCACCCTCTGGCTGCGCGATGGCCGCGGCGCGATCGTCGAGGTCGTGCCGTTCCGGGTCGGCTTCCGCAAGGTCGCGATCACAGACGGGCAGCTCTGCGTCAACGGCCAGCCGATCCTGATCAAGGGCGTCAACCGTCACGATCACGATCCCGACACCGGCCACGTGCTGACGCGGGCGCGCATGGTGCAGGACCTGCAGCTGATGAAGCAGAACAACATCAACACGGTCCGCACCTCGCACTACCCCAACCAGGTCGAGTTCTACGATCTGTGCGACGAGTTCGGGCTCTACGTCATCGCCGAGGCCAACATCGAGTCGCACGGCATGGGCTACGGCAAGGAGTCGTTGGCCAAGCGCGAGAGCTGGATCCCGGCGCACCTGGATCGCACCGTGCGCATGGTCGAGCTGCTCAAGAACCACCCGAGCATCATCATCTGGTCGCTCGGCAACGAGGCCGGCGACGGCATCTGCTTCGAGAAGACGAGCGGCTGGATCCGGCAGCGTGATCCGTCGCGGCCGGTGCACTACGAGCGTGCCCTGCGCGGCCCGAACACCGACATCTTCTGCCCGATGTACATGGGCATCGCCGGCATCGAGAAGTTCGCCGCGGGCGACGACATGCGGCCGCTGATCCTCTGCGAGTACGCGCACGCGATGGGCAACAGCGTCGGCAACCTGCAGGACTACTGGGATGCGATCGAGAAGCACGATCGCCTGCAGGGCGGGTCGATCTGGGACTGGGTCGACCAGGGTCTGCGGCGACCGGTGCCGGATCGCTTCGCCGTTCGCGATCGCGCTGCCGGCGCCGATGGCGCGCCGTGCGCGGTGCTCGGCCGCGTCGTGCCGGCATCGGGCGAGGTCGCCGGTGGCGTGATCGGCGCGGTGGCGGTGCCGGATCGGCCCTCGCTGCAGATCACCGGACCGCTGACCGTCGAGGTCACCGTTCGCGGCACCCCCGCCTCTGGGCACCGGCCGCTGGTCTCGCGCGGCGATCACCAGTTCCTGCTGCGCTTCAACGGCGCGCAGATCGACTGGGTGCTGCACCCCGGCCAATGGCAGTCGGTGTCGGCGCCGCTGCCCGCGGCCTGGGGCGACGGCGAGCACCGGGTCGCCGCCAGCTGGGACGGCAAGGTCTCGCGGCTGTTCGCCGATGGTGTCGAGCTCGCGTCGCGTGAGATCGCGGGGACGCTGACGGCCACCGCCTTCCCGGTCGCGATCGGCCGCAACTCGGAACACCCGGGTCGCGTCAACAACACCGTGATCGGTCGGGCGCGGATCTGGAACCGGGCGCTCTTCGCGACCGAGATCAAAGGCGGCGGCGCCGCAGGGCCCGTGCTCGACATCGACCTCGGCAAGGTCGAGAAGCTGCCGCGACCGGCCGGCACGCCGGCGACGTACTTCGCCTACGGCGGCGACTTCGGCGACCAGCCCAACGACGGCAACTTCTGCTGCAACGGTCTGATCGGCCCCGACCGGGTACCCAACCCGCACCTCCACGAGGTGCGCAAGGTCTACGACAACATCGACGTCGAGCTGCGCGACATGTCCTTTGATGCGACCCAGCTGCGGGTGCTGGTGAAGAACAAGTTCTTCTTCACCGACCTCGACCGCTTCGTCTGCTGGTACGACCTCGTGCAGAACGGCGTCGTCGTGCGCCGTGAGGTCATGGGCCGGGTCCAGGTGTCGCCGCGCGGCTCGAAGCTGCTGACGCTGCCGGTCGCGGGACTGCCCGACGTGCTCGTCGATTGCCTGCTCGACATCCGGTTCGCGCTCGCCGAGGACACGCCCTGGGCCGCGGCCGGTCACGTCATCGCCCGTGATCAGCTCGATCTGATCGGACTCGGCGCGAAGCCGGGCGAGCTGCCGAAGGAACCGGCGCCGGCCGGCGCGGTCGGCGGTGGTCTGGCCATTGCCGGCGACGGCTTCGCGCTGCGCTTCGCCACCAGGACCGGCCTGCTCGAGTCCTACGTGGTCGGCGGTCGCGAGCTGCTGGCGAAACCGTTCGGCCTGA
>JAGQRA010000760.1 GCA_020425885.1 Planctomycetota bacterium
CCCGACGCGCCGTCGCCGATCCGCTACGTCGCGCAGCCGGCGAACGGCGGTCGCATCGAGCTGACTGCCAGCAATGGGTTCTTCGATCGCTGCTTCGAGGCGCAGGGCTCGACCACATCGCCGGATGGCGAGCGTCAGCTGATCCGCCAGCAGTTCGAACGGTTGGTGCGGCGAGGTGACGGTGGCGGCACGGCGCGGTGGCACCTTTGGTGTGCGACGCCCGGAGTCGCGCGGCTGACGCTGTTCGCCGCCGTCCCGGAAGCGGATGCCGGGAGCGTGATCGAGGTCCAGTTGGGCGGGCAGACTCAACGTCTGCAACTCGAGACCAGTGACGGTGCCGCACCGCAGGCGAAGGCGCTCGAGTTCGTGGTCGCCGCACCGGGCGTCGTCACGATCGCCGTGGCCTGCCCCGATGCCGCGCGACCTTCGCCCGAGACCGGGCTGCGCGTGATCGAGGTGGCCGGCAACGCCGTCCTGGGCGCCAGCTTGCTGCGGGCGCGCTTTCGCCCGGCCGCCGTGCACGTGCGCTACTTCGCGCCGGACGGCTGCGAAGCGCCGGACCTGTGGGTCTTCGAGACCAGGGCAACGACACCGGCCAGCAGCTACTCGCCGATGACAGCGCCGTTCGGTTACTTCGGCACGAGCTTCAAGGGCGGCAAGGTCGAGCCCGGCAGCGGCTTCAACTTCTCGATGTGGATCGCGGGCCGCGACGCCGACGCGCCGCCGATCGCGGCGATGGAGTCCCTGCTCGGCACCGGACTGCCCGACGCCGTCTACAGCACGTTCGGGCACGAGGGTTCGGGCGTGAAGTTCCGCAGCGCCGTCGCCTATGCGAACGGCGCCGAGCGCGTCATCCAGGCCTTGCGCGTGAGCTCGGCGGACGGTCACCGCACGTTCTACGGCTACTACTTCGACGAGGTGGCGGCGCGCTGGCGCCTCTATGCGTCGGGGCAGGTGACCGAGAAGGAAGGGGCGCGCCGGCGAGGCGATGGCGGCGTGATCGACTCGACCGGTTCGTTCTGCGAGGTGCCCGGCGCGCCGAACCGGGAACGCAGCGGTGACGTCCGCCGCACGATCCTGCGGCGCGGCTGGTTCCGCGGCAGCGACGGGCGCTTCCATCTCGCGCAGCTGGAACCAGGAGGCGGGGGGCGTGGCGCCGGTCGCCGGCAACGACGCGCTGAGCCGAGCGGCGATAACCTCGCCGGCCTGCGCACGAGCGACGTCGCCTACGCTGCGGACTACGCCGAGCACGGCTGGGTCGTGCAGTCGACGGGCGGCCTCGAACACCGGCTGCGAGATTCACCGATCGGTGAACGACCGACGCCGCGCCCGGACATGGCGCTGCCCGACTACCTCGCTGCCGACAAGGTGACCCGGCTGTGCGAGGTCCCGGTCACCTTCGGCCAGATCACGGTCGACGAGGTGACGGCGAAGTCGGCGGTCGTGCACTGCCCGCTGCTCGCGACCGGTCCCGGGTCGCGGGCGGTGCTCTACTACGGACCGGTCGACTGCCGAACGGTGTGCCCGGCGGGCGCGTCGTTGCCACCTACCGAGGTCGTCGGCAACTCCGCGGCGCTGCGCCAGATGTATGCCTCCGAACGGGTCTGGCAGCGGGCCACCGAGGCCAGGCCGGTCGCGGTCGGTGACAACGTGTTCGCATTGACGGGGCTGACCGCTGGGACGACGTATCACTGTCGTCTGTTCGTCGCCCATGAAGACGGTCAGAGCTGGGATGGCAGTAGCTAGATCGCGTTCAGCGTAGCGGGAAAGGCCGAATTCGGGGCCGAAACCGCAGATTCGCGCAGGAAAGCAAACAGCCTCGTCTGCCGTTGCGTAGTGAGTTCGGACGAACAAACCAC
>JAGQRA010000099.1 GCA_020425885.1 Planctomycetota bacterium
CCATGTGTTGACCAGCCAGCCCTTGTCGAGCGGCTTGGTCGGGGTTCCAGGCTTCGGGATGGCCATGTCGTAGATGTCCTTCTCGAACGTCCGCATCGCTTCCTGCAGGCCCCGATGTCCGGCGTAGCGGCCGTCACGGTCGGGTCTGATCTGCACCGAGCCGGCAGCGCACCGGCGGCTCGGCCGCTGCTCCGACGGTCGATCGAGGATCGCCAGCGCCCATTCGCGGTAGACATCGAAGTCGTTGGCCACCCGGTACATGTCCCAGATCATCTCGCCCGCCGGCCGGGCGCCGATCTCCGAGAACTTGAGCCCCTTGGGGCCGAAGAACCACTCCATATGGGTCGCGGCGTGGCGGATGCCGAGGGCCTCGATCACGGCCTTGCCCATCGCCCGCAGCTCGCCGTAGCCACCATCTTCGATGCGATTGGTGACCGCGATCTGCGGTGAGACCGAGCGGTTGCGCGTGGCCTCGAGGCACCCCGGGTAATAGTGGGAGACGAAGTCGTGGCGAATGCCCCGGTCGTCGCAGATCGTGTCGTAGAACCCTTCGTGGCCCTCGATGAACTCCTCGATCGCGATCGGCCTGCCCGCGCTCGGCTTCAACTTCGCGAGCGCGGCATCGAGTTCGGCGCGGTCGCCGACGCGGTAGGTTGCCAGGGAGCCGAAGCCGGCGACCGGTTTGAGGATCAGCGGATAGCCCTCGCGTTCGGCGAAGGCATGGGCCTCGGCAATGTCGTGTACGGCACCCGAGCGGGCGCAGGCGATGCCTCGCTGGCGCAGGAACTCCTTCATCGCCACCTTGTCGCGGCACAGCCTGGCGGTTTCTACCGACAACCCGGGTAGGCCGAAGTGATGGCGCAGCATCGCGGCGGACTCGACGAGCGGCTCGTCGATGGTCTCGACCCGGTCGAAGCCCGGGCTCGCCAGCTCGTCGGCCGCCTTCCGCATGGCGGCCTGATCGAGCGGGCTCGGGCAGCGGCGATAGCCGTCGAGCAGTTTGCGGACCGGGGCCGACAGCTGTCCGACGCTTGCCGTGCCGATCGCCGAAACCCGGATTCCGAGCGACTTCAGCGCGCGCACGAAGCAGTGATTGTAGATGTGGGTGTCCGGGGCGAGGAACAGGGCGTGCATCGTCGCCGCCATCATGCAGGTCGCCTCAGTGACGCGCGACGACCTTGCCTTCGCGAACGGTCAGAATCAGGCTCACGGGCCCGTCGTTGCACGATTCGACCTGCATCGACGCGCCGAAGCGACCGGTGGCGACGCGCAGTCCGGCAGCGGCGAGGTTCGAGGCGACCCGTTGATAGAGGTCGGCCGCCGGTGCCGGTGGCGCCGCAGCTGTGAAGTCCGGGCGATTGCCGTGGCGGAGGTCGGCGGCGAGCGTGAACTGACTGATGACGAGGCAGCTGCCGTCGCGGTCGCCGACGGCGAGATCGGTCGGGGTGCGGCCCGGAAACACGCGCATCGAAGCGATCTTCCGGGCGGTCGTGTCGGCGTCGTTCGGGCTGTCGCCGGCCTCGACGCCGACGAAGAGCAGCAGGCCGTGGCCGATCTCGCCGATGATCTCACCGCCGACCGTGACCCTGGCCGAGGTGACTCGCTGGATGAGGGTGATCACGGCCGCGCGAGGCTACTCAGTGTCGAGTGCCCCGCGCAAGCGATCCTCGCCCGCGCAGCCGGCGCCGGTTCAAGGGCTAGTTGCCGCGGACGGTGACGCGCTTCTTCTGCGCTTCCGGTGCCTTTGGCACGGTCACCGTGAGGATGCCATGCTTGTAGACCGCGTCGATGTCGTCGCTCTTGGCGTCGCGCGGCAGAGAGATGGCGCGCATGAATCGGCCGTAGCGATGTTCGACGCGGTGCCATTTGCGGTCGCCCTCCGCAGCGCGTTCGTCACGGCGCTCCGCGGTGATGGTCAGGGTGTTGTCCTCGACGTGGACATCGATGTCCTTCTCTTCGAGGCCCGGCAACTCGAAGGCCAGGTGATAGGCCTGCTCAGTCTCGGAGATGTTGGCCAGCGGCGCCTGGTTCGATTCGGTCGCGGTTGGCAGTTCGGACCACATGTCCTGGAACAGGCGGTGGAAGAGGCTCTGGAAAGGATCCCTGGCAATGGGAGACTGCGGGTTTCTGGTCAGTGTCTTCTGCATCGTTCAATCCTCCGTTTCGGGGTTCACGTCGGAAGGAGCAACGTCCGTGCCATCTATGCCACGACGGCATCAATAGCAGAAAGCATTGAAAGAAAATGACTAACAGTCTTTCTATGTTGCACGACAGGCTTCGTGTAGTGTCAAAACGGCTTACTGATGCCAAAATGGCGTCATCTGGGCAATGTCGCCAGGGCCGCGTCCGGCGCCGATCTGGGCCGGGTCGATCCGGGTTCCAGACCGGTCGGATTGGCATTCGGATGTCGGCCGCGTCGCTCTCTTGGCGTGGCGCTCGAGCGACCGGGTAGGATCCGCCGTCGATGAGCGAACCGAAGGAACCGCAGCGTCCCGACGATCCAGAGCAGCTGTCCAGCACGCTGCGCCACGTCAAGGTGGTGCAGAGCGAGGACGACAAGGATGTCTCATGGGCGAATCTGCACGCCAAGTGTGAGCGCTGGGTCGCGGATGCTGCCTACGGCCAGAATCTGCCGCCGGACAAGAGTCTCGACGACCTGACGCAGGAAGTGATGCTGCAGATCTTCCGCGACATCGGTGAGTTCCACGTCGAACCCGGAGCCTCGTTCTCCGGCTGGGTGCGGACGGTCGCGCAGCGCAAGCTCCATGACTACTGGCGTCGGGCGCGCGCCCAGAAGCGCGGCGGCGGAAAGACCCGCCAACTCGGCGACTTCGACGAAACGGGCGGTCGCGAGCGCTTCGCCGACGAGCGGGTCGAGCGACAGAGCATGCTGGTGCGCTACAAGGAGCTGCAGCAGGGGCTGCAGCATGCGATGTCAGAGCTCAGCGAGCGGCACAAGGCCGTGATCGAGATGCGCCTGTTCCAGGGAAAGACGTACGCCGAGATCATGCCGCTGCTCGGCTACGACAAGGAGGTCACCGTTCGCTCCTTGCACATGCGTGCGATTCAACGCCTGCAGGAGTTGCTGGCCGGATTCGCGGGCTGAGCCGCAGATCGGGCATCGGCCGGCCGGCGCGGCCGGCCGGCGCGAGATCTTATCTGCCGAACAGTTCTTCGAAGAGCTGGGTGAACTCGGCTTCGAGTTCATCGGCGTTGGTCTTCTTGTCGCCCGACTCCGGTGCCGGCTCCTTGTCCTTCTTGCGCTTACTCCTCTCGGCCTTGGGGGCAGGCGCCGCGTCCGTGGGGGGCATGAGTATCATGCGACGCGGGGGCGATCCGGCCGGCGTGGGCGGCTGGGGCAGGCTCCTCCGCACGCGTTCCCGTGCCTGCGGTGGCGTCGGCGGCTGGGGCGGCTCTGGCGCCGCATCGCCATGGAAGTGGAAGTGGACCTCGCCCTCTTCGTTGTTGACGATGATCGCGCCTGCCGGCGGGCGGGCAGGCCTACCGGCCGGCGGTGTCGGGGCTGCAGCGGCCGGGGGTCGTGCTCGCGGCAATGTCGGCGCGACGGCGCTGCTGGGGCGGTCGGTCGCCGCTGCGCGCTGGCGTTGCTGGAGCGCCTTCATCCTCTCGGTCATCCGCGCCGTCATGGTCGCGATCTTGGCAGCGTGCTCCTGCTCTGACTGTTCGAGCCTCTTGCGCAGCAACTCGTTCTCCTTCTGCGCCTCCACCAGCCGGAGTTCGATCCGGGTGGCCGTGGCCTCGAGCTCGGCCGAGCGATCCTGCGCCCTGCTCTGCAGTTCGTTGCGTGCGGCCAGTTCGTGCTTGACGGAGGCGGCGAGTTCCTCGACCTGTTGGCGTTCGCTGGTCAGGCGGGCGACAAGGTCCTGCTGGGTGGTCGCCGCCTGCTGCTGCAGCGCAAGCATCGCTTCGTCGCGCTGACGGAGGTTGGCCTGCAGGTGTTCGATCACCTTCTCGTGCTCGCGCATCTGACGCTGTTGGTCCTCGATGACGCTCTGCAGGCTGCGTTGTTCGGCGAGCTGATGTTCGAGTGCCGCCTCGCGACCAGCTCGAGCCTCCTCGGCCTGGCGGATTCGCGCCATCAGCGCGTCGGCTCTGGTATCGCCTTCGCGCTGCGCCTGCTGGGTCTGCTGCAGTGCCTGCTCGAGATCGGCGATGCGTTGGGCCGCCTCCTGCTTCAG
>JAGQRA010000761.1 GCA_020425885.1 Planctomycetota bacterium
ATCGACGCTCAGCAGCGTCGGTCGGAGGAAGGGCGGTCGGCGCTGCCCAACCCGGATCAGTTCGTCGACCGCTGGCTCGAGCGCAGCGGCGACGCCGTGATCCGGCGGCTGGTCGAGCTCGGCCTGCTGCCGCAGAGCGCGCTCGAGCAGGAGGAGGTCGGCAACTTCGCGGCGCGCAGGAAGGCCTCGCCGCTGCCGGTCGAGGCGCTGAAGGCACGACTCTCGGCCGACTTCAACCGCAGCCGCGCGCTCTACAAGGAATGGGAACGCGCCGAAGAGCGGCGGCAAGAGCAGCGTCGATTGCGCCTCGAGGCGCGCCTCGCCGCCTACGAGGCCCAGGCCGCGGGCCGCTACGTCGAAGGACTCGCCGACGATCCGCGGTTGCACGAGCTGGCGATCGCGCGCTACCTCGAGGCCCGCCGGCGCAACGCGCCGACCGTCGGCGCCGACTTCTTCGTGATCCGCGGCAAGGACGCAGATGCGAAGGACGCGAAGGTCGAGATCCACGTCGTGACCCGTGTCACGGCCGACCCCGCGCTCTACGTCGGTCCCTACCAGAGCGTGCTGCACCGGCTCGACCGCGCCGCCGCGGCGAAGGCCGCGGAGTCGGGCCGCATCGACGACATCGAGCTGTTGCCGCCGGTGCTCGAGGCGCTGCGCGCCGAGGTTCGCAGGCTCGGCCCTGCGCCGCAGCAACCGGCCGACGAAGCGCCGGTCATCATCCCGTTCGTCGCCGTCTACGCGCAGTCGATGCCGGACCTCTCGGGCGCACTCGCTGGCACCTGGGAGCATCTGCCGGGCGTCGGCGCGCCGACCGCGCACGGCCATCTCATGGGGCAGGTGATCGGTGCCGTCGTCGGCGCGGGCGAACCCGAACCCGCGGCGGTTGCCGCGGCGCCGATCGCGAGCTCGGCCGCAACGCAGGTGCGGATGGCGGTTCGGCCGGCAGATCAACCGCGCGGGTTGCGCGGCCGCGGTGGGCCGCCGAACTGGGAAGCGCCGACGGCCGAGAACGCGCACGCCATGTCATCCCGCGACAGCACGCCACACGTCTGGACGACCTGGGCGGATCGTCCCGAGCAGGCCCGTTGCAGCTACCGCGTTCGCGTTCACGGCGGCATCCCGGCGTTCGACAAGACCTTCGACGGGCGCCTCGGCATCGCGCGCGGCAAGGAGATCGCCGGCACGGGCATCCATGCCGACCGCGTCGTGATCGCGTTCGAGGTGCCCGCCAACACCGCCGGTCGCATTCTCGTCGAGGGCGAGGTCATCGCCCAGCCACCGCGCGGCAACGGCGAACCGCTGGCGACGCACGCGTTCCACACCGGCGTCGACTACGCGCCGGCGCCGCTCTCGGGCAGCGGTTCGGCGAGTCGTTCGGGCAACGGCCGCGTGGCGATCGGCGTCAGGGTCGAGGGCGCGCAGCGTGGCAATCGCATAGCCACGGTTGAGGCCGGTGGGCAGACCCGATTCGTGATGTTCGGCGGCTCCAGCCTGTCGCTGACCCTGCCGAACGGCAGCCCGTTGCCCGGCAGCGTCACGGTGTCGTTCCGCAACTACGGCCGCGATGCGGCGCTCGCCGTCGATCTCGAGCAGAAGGACGCCGCGCAACGCCCGATCGACGAGAGGGCGATCGCGCGCTACGAAGCCGACATCGACAAGTGGTCCAGGTCGAAGAACGGCGCCGCCGAGTACCTGCCGGCGATTCACAAGGCCTACTCGATGCTGGCGCAGTACTGCTACGAGGGCGATCCGGCGCGAGCCGTGCGCTATGCCCGGCTCGCGCTCGATTTCGCCGAGCAGGCGCTCGAGGCCGCCGCCAATCCGCAGTGGGTCGGCTTCCGCCATCCGGACCTGCGGCACGACGGCATGAACCTCGAATCGTGGCTGCGCCGCGGCGATGAACAGGGCAAGGCCGCCCACCTCGCGATCCGCCAGCGGCTGCGATCGGACGTGATCTACGCGCTGCTGCGCGCCGCCAGGAGCCTGGTCGACGTCGGCGACTTCGACACCGCGGCGCTGCTGGCGAGCCGCGCCGGTGAGCTGTACGGCCCGCTGAAGGCCAACGAGAAGCTGGCCGGCAACCTGGTGACGACGTTCGAGGACGTGCACGCCGCGCTGTCGCGCGCCGCCTTCGCGCGCACCGGCGACTTCGATCGGGCCCAGGCCGAGATCGATCGCGCCAACGTCTATCGCCGCTACGGTGCCGAGCTCGGCGGCAGGGAGTTCCGGCCGCGGATGCCATCGGACCGACCCGATCCGGACTTCGACGCCGGCGACGGGCGATAGCCAAGGGCGAGACCGGAAGCCCGAGGCCTGATCGTGTTGCAGCGCACGTCAGCTCGCGGCCGGCGACGGCGGAGCCGGGCGACGGCCGCAGGTGTTGGTTTTGGTCCTGGCACCGAAGCAACACCTCGAACTACTGTGCTGGCGCATGCCGAGCTGCAACGTGAGGGGCTGGCTGGCGACCGCTCTGCTCACCGCCTTCACCGCCTACGCCGCGTTTCGGCCGGCCCGCCGGATCTCGACCTGGGTTGCGTCATGCTGGCTGGCCGACTACCGGCTCGGTTTCCTGAAGCGAGGCCTCCCCGGACAGCTGCTCGGCGAAGGGCCGCTCTCGTTGCACGAGCTCACGGTCCTCGCCTGGTGCATCCTGGGCGCGGTGGTGCTCGCCGCCGGCATCGCGGCCGCTCGCATCGTGCCGGCGTGCGCGCGCGCGCACCCGGCGACGGCGACGGGCGTGTTCGGCTGGTGGCTGCTCTTGGTCTCGGCGCCCTTCGCGGCCCAGCAGCTCGGGCTCGACTTCGGCAGGTTCGATCAACTGACGCTGCTGCTGCTGCTCGCCGCGCTGGCAGCCTTGCGCGCCGACGGCGCCATGCGCTGGCTGGCGGTGCCGCTGGTGGCGGTCTGCCCACTCGTGCACGAGGCCGCG
>JAGQRA010000762.1 GCA_020425885.1 Planctomycetota bacterium
AGCAGCGCTCGTCGCCGGTGACGTCGTTCTTCGGCAGGTGGAAGTTCTCGATGGCCTGCAGCCCACCGGCATCCATCACGTCGTGATTGCCGAGCACCATGTAGCAGGGCGCATGGCGCAACACCTCTCCGAAGGGGCGGAAGAAACCGGGGCTGTAGTGGCAGTGCTGTCCCCAAGGGTAGATGACGTCACCGAGATGGAGCAGGAAGTCGGGCTGGTAGGCGGCAATTGCCGCGCCGATGCCGGTCACGTCCGAGGCCGTGGGCAACCACTGCCAACGCGCCGGCCAATGCCCGATCGGCGAGGTCTGCAGCCACACCCACCACGGCACCTTGCCGGAGTCGCCGAGTACGGCGAACTTCACCGGGGCCATGTCATCGGCGGGCGGAGTGTGGAACCGTCCGTCACCGACCGACACACCGTCGGCAACGACCTCGTAGTCGTAGGCCGTGCCCGCTTCCAGCCCGCCGACCTCGAGCGCGTGGCGGCGGCGATCCGGCGGTCCATCGACCGCGGCGATGATGCGGCCGGTCGCGTCGCGAACCGTACAACGCAACTGACACGGCGCTGCGGTGATCATGGCGACCGTGACATGATCGACGCCCACGTCCTGCAGGTAGACACCGCTGCGCAGCGGCGGATCGTCGAGAACGGGTAGCCAAAGACAGCCGAAGCCCAAACACCACAGCAGCCGTCGAATCAGCCAAGCAGGCACAGCTGCGTTGTAGCGCCGCAACGCGAACAGTGGAAGGCGCGAGCAACGAGCGGCAGTCGACTCACGCCTCGTGCCGGCATACGACCCGGGTCGTGATGCCGCCGCGAACCTTGAACTCCGCCGCCACGACGAGGCGCCTGGGCCGCAGCAGATCGCGCAGCTCGTCGCAGATGTCGTTGGTGACCTTCTCGTGGAAGGCACCGACATCGCGGAAGCTCCACAGGTACAGCTTCAGGCTCTTCAGCTCGACGCAGGCCTGGTCCGGCACGTACTCGATGCGCAAGGTCGCGAAGTCCGGCTGGCCCGTGCGCGGGCACAGACAGGTGAACTCGGGGCAATCGAGCATGATCTCGTAGTCGCGACCCGGGTTCGGGTTGGGGAACGTCTCGAGCAACGAGGCATCGTGGGGACCGGGCGCTTCGACCATGGCCAGAGCGAAGCACGCGCCGTGACGAGGTCAAGCTCTCAGGTCGGCGGCGTGAACGGCACGATCCGCGCCTCGGCCGCCGAGAACGACCGACAGACCGGCCCGGCCTCGTGATTGCACCGCCGGCGGCGACACGGACTGCACGCCGGCGGGTCGCGATGGACCAGCGCGGTCGCGAGAACGGGCGCCGTGCGCGCCGGGTCCTGGGCACCGAACCAGAGCCGGCACGGTGCGCCGGCCGCGGCGAGAACGTGGCTCGCTCCCTGATCCGGCCCGAGCACCTCGCCGCCGGCGGCGGCGACCAGATTGCCGAGGGCAACCAACCGCCGCACCGAACCCGGCCCGTGTCGCAGAGCGACCGCCCCCGCCGCCAGCAGCTGCGCCTCCGCCGGACCGAACAGGTGCACGACCGGGTGCGGACTGGCGACCGTTTCGGCGGCCACGACCTCCGGCGACAGGGCTCGAGGATCGCGGGGATCGGTGACGACGATGACGCGGAACGGCGAGCTCGCGTCGATCCCCAGCCGCTGCAGTTCGGTCGCCTCGGCGGCCACCTCGGCCGCATCGGGCTCCAGTCGAGTGGGCTCGAATGACACCTCCGGTGCGAGTTGGCGCACCAGGGCATGCGCGACCAGCGCGGGATGATCCGTTCCGGCGACCTCGACGGTGCGATGCAGCAGCATCCGGCTGGACGGCTCGCGCCGCCAGGGCGCCGCGGCCCCGATCCGTTCGCGAGCCCCGGAGAGGCGGAGGATCAGGGCGCTCTTCCAGTTGCCCTGCAGGTCCAGACCATGGTCGTAACGCTCCTCGCTCAGCTCCGCCCGCACGCGCCGGAGCGCCGCCAACCCACCGCGACGATCGAATCCGACCGTGCGATGGACCCCTGGCAAGCCGCGCAGGAGATCGACGAAGTCGCTCTGGGTCACCACTGTGATCTGCCATTCTGGGCGCTCGCGATGCAGCGCCACGATGGCGCCGAGGCAATGCACGAGATCGCCCATGGCCGAGAGCCGCGAGCACAGCACCGCGGTCATCGCGGCAGGCGCTCGTGGAGCTTGAAGAGCCCCACCGGTGACGTGAGCCACAGCCGTTCGGCGTAGCCCTCGGGGCCGTCGCCGATCACGCCACCCTCCGTCGACAGCAGCCACTTCGCCGTCGGCTGCGACCGGCAGAACTCATCGCCCTTCGGCAACAGCCCGGCCCCGAGCAACAGCTTGCCGTCGACGTGACCGAAGGTCGCGACATCGGCGATATCGAGCGCCGACAGCTCACGCCGCAGCAGGCCGGCGAGCGGCTCGACCGCGCGCGGGTGCCCCGACCAGGTCGTCGACCGCTCGATGCCGACGGTCCAGGCAACGACGATCGGCAACAGCAACGAGTAGATCACGAGCTGCCGCGGAGTCTTCACCAGCAGCCAAGCCAGCCCGGCGCACGCCAGCGCGCCGGCCGCGGCGATGCCGAACCGATCGACGAAGAACGGGACCGCGACCAGGCCGACCGAGCCGGCGATGCCGATCACCCTGAGGATCCGTTGCGAGAACGTCCCGAGCATGCGCTCCTGACTCGCGAAGTGGGCCACGGCCGGGGCCACGGCGAACATGAACAACGGGATGTTGGGCAGCAGGTACCGCGTCGGACGCCCCGGGAAGAACGACAGCAGCACGACGGCAAGGACGGCTGCACCGCTGCACATCCGCAGCGTCAGATCGCCGGGATCCATGCGCGCGTCGCGTTCGCCGCGCCATTCCCAGAAGCACCACAGCACGAACGGGAACTGCACGAACGCGGCGCGCAGCCAGAACAACGGCGTCTCCAGCACCCGCCCCAAGGTGAACGCGGCGAGGCGGCCGACGGTCTCGCCTTGCACCTCGCTCATCATCTCCGCCGGTTCGACCCACCACAGCCACAACGGCACGAAGTAGCACAGGGGCAGCCCGAGCAGGGGCACGAAGTAGGTCACCGCGTAGCGGAAGCCGCGGCGCCGCCACCACACCAGCCACGCCCCGGCGGCGAACACGAGGTACGGGGGGCCCTTCTGCAACATGGCCAGGCCACCGAGCACGCCGGCGGCGACGACGAGACGGCGGCGATCGCGCGCCACTCCGGTCGCGAGACACCACAGCGACATCGCCGTGAAGGCGGCGAACACGGGGTCGATCTCCGCCGTCGCCCACTCGAACGCGATCACCGGCGAACAGACGACGCCGAGCGCGCCGACCCAGCCGGCCGCCTCGCCGAACCACCGGCGCAACAGGATCATGGCCAGCAGCGCCATCGCGAACAGGCCGATGACGGACGGCATCCGCAGCAGCCAGAGGTCGTCGCCGAACCACTGCAGGATGCCGCACAGCTGCCAGTAGTGCAGCGGCGGCTTGGCCCAGGTCGGCTCGAAGCCGATCGTCGGCACCATCCAGTTGCCGTGCTCGATCATCTCGAGCGCGATCTGGACCCGCCGGCCCTCGGTCCCGCGCCAACCGTCCATCAGCAGCAGCGGCAGGCTCGCGATCAGGGTGACGAGCAGGAGGACGAAGGCGCGCAGGAGCACGGGCCAAACCTACTGTCGTGGCCGTTGCCCAGGAAGCACGATCACGGCGGTGAGACCTCGCCGGCCGCGGCCCCGCGGATGAGATACAGGTTGCGGGCGTAGATCGCCGACCCCGTCAGCTGGCCGACGATGAACACCGGGTCCTGCCGATAGATCGCGTAGAGCAGGCTCAGCACGCCGCCGGCAAGACTGAGGTGCCAGAACGCGATCGGGATGACGCTTTTCCTGGCGCGCTCGCTGGCGACCCATTGCACCCAGAATCGGGAAGCGAAGACGATCTGGCCGCCGAAGCCGATGACCCACCAGTACCAGGGCGTCTCCACGAACGAACCGTCGGCAAGATCGGCGATCATCAGTATTCCTCCTCGATGCGATGCGTGAGAATGCGGCTCCGCAGCCACCGCACCGCGAAACAGTCGCGCAGGCCGCGCAGCATCCGATTGCCGATGCCGTACTTCGCGGTCCCGGCGTTGCGCTGGCGATGGTTGACGTTCACCTCTTCGACCCGGCCACCGCAGTAGCGCACCAGCGTGGCCATGAAGCGGTGCATGCCGATGAAGCGCGGCACGCGCAGGAACAGGTCGCGCCGCACGACCTTGATGCCGCAGGCCGCGTCGGTGACGGCATCGCCCGTGATCCAGTTGCGGACGCGATTGCCGACCCTGGAGGACACCCGCCGCACCAACGTGTCCCGCCGCTGCCAACGCACCCCGAACACGCCGTCGACCTGCCCCGACTCGACGCGCTCGACCATGGCGGGCAGATCGCGCGGATCGTTCTGCATGTCGCCGTCGACGGTGGCGACGATCGGGGCCCGCGCCGCCTCGACACCGGCCATGACCGCCGCGCTCTGGCCGCCGTTCTGGGCGAGCCGCAGCACCCGGAGCCAATCGGCCGCGCGCTGCCGCTTCCATTCGCGCATCCGCTCGAGGCTGTGATCGACGCTGCCGTCGTCGACGGCGATGACCTCGAACGGCGCACACGCGGCCAGCACCTCGCCGATCTCGGCCAGCAACGCGCCGACGTTCTCCTCCTCGTTGTAGATCGGCACCACCAACGAGAAGCGCGGCGCGCTCATCGGGCCCCCACGCGCACGCGCGCGTCGACGGCCAGGCTGTTGCCGCCGGGGGCAGCGACGATGAACGGATTGACCTCGACCTCCTGGATGCGCGGGAAGTCGGTGACCAGCCGCTGCAGGCGCAACAGCGCGTTGGCGGCGGCCTTCTTGTCGGCCGCCGGGTCGCCGCGGAACGCATCGAGCAGCACCGCGCCGTTGAGTTCACCGAACATCTCGATCGGATCTCGCCCGTCGAGCGGCCCGGTGCGCAGCGAGACGTCACGCAATGCCTCGACGTGGACGCCGCCGAGCCCGACCGCGAACAGGGTGCCGTAGCGCTCGTCGCGGGTGACGCCGAGCAACACCTCGCGATGGCCATCGGCGTTCTTCTGCACCTGCAGCGAGAGGTCCGCGAACTCGCCGCCGAGACGCTTGATCAGGTCGCTGGCGGCGGCGAAGACATCATCGCCCGTGCGCAGCCCGGTGCGCACGGCGTGATGCTCGCTCTTGTGCAGCAGTCCGGCCGACACCGCCTTGAGCACGACCGGGAACCCGAGCTTGTGCGCGGCGGCAACTGCATCGCCCGCAGTGCCGGCGCGACGCGACGCGGCGAACGGGATGCCATAGGCCTGCAGCAGCCGCTCGGCCAACGCCTGCGGCAGCCATCCCGGCTCCTTCTGCTGACGCAGGATGCGCCTGGCCTGCGCCAGGTCGACGGCCAACGCCGGCACCCTGACCGGCCGTCGCGCCAGCCACTCATGCCGCCGACACATCAGCCGCAGCGTCATGGCGGCATCCTCCGGGTAGCGGAACTTCGGAATGCCGGCCTCGTCGAGCAGGCGATGGGCTTCGTCACCGCCGCGCCGCCCCATGATGCCGGCCAGCACCGGCTTGCCGTAGCCCGCCGTCTCCTCGACCATGACGCGCGCGATCGAGGCCGCATCGATCATGATCGGCGACACGAACAGCAGCACGAGGCCGTCGATGCCCGGATCGCGCGTCACGATGCGCAGGGTCTTGCGATAACGATCCGCGTCGGCCGAGGCGATCAGATCGATCGGGTTGCGCAGGCTAGCCTCCACCGGCAGCACCTTCCGCAGCGCCTTCACCGTCGCCGGCGCGAGGTCGGCCATCTCGAGCCCGAGCCCATCGAGCGCGTCGGTCGCCAGGATGCCGGGGCCGCCGGCGTTGGTGACGATCGCCATGCGCCGGCCGCGTGGCAGCGGCTGCATCAGCAGCGCCTGCGCCAGCGCGAACATGTCGCGGAAGTTGTCGACCCGCAGCACGCCGCACTGCCGCAGCATCGTGTTGACGGCGAGGTCGATGCCGGCGATCGACCCGGTGTGCGAGCTGGCGGCGCGGGCGCCGGCATCGCTGCGGCCCGACTTCACCGCGATGATCGGCTTCTTGCGGGCCACCTGGCGCGCGACCTGGACGAAGTCGTGCGGCTCGCCGACCGTCTCGAGGTAGAGCAGGATGACCTTGACCTGATCGTCCTCCCCCCAGTACGCGACCAGGTCGGCGGCGGTGACATCGACGCGATTGCCCACCGAGGCGAACATCGCCACGCCGAGCCCGGCCCTGGCGGCATCGGCCAGCACCGCCTCGCCCAGCGCCCCGGACTGCGAGACCATGGCGACGCTGCCCGGCGCCGGCGCCGTCGAGGCGAAGCTGGCGTTGCAGCGGTAGGCCGGATCGGTGTTGAGGATGCCCATGCAGTTGGGGCCGATCACCCGCATGCCGTAGCGCCGGCTGATCGCCGCCAACTTCTGCTCACGTTCGACGCCGGCACCGCCGATCTCCCGGAACCCGGCCGTGATCACCACCAGTCCCTTGACCCCCTTGCGCCCACACTCCGCCGCGACCGCGAGCACCAGGTCTGGCGGCACCGCCAACACCGCCAGGTCGACCGGCCCGGGGATCGCCTTGACACTCTTGTGAGCCGGCACCGAACAGACGACTTCGGCCTTCGGATTGACTGGGTAGACCGGCCCCTGGAAGCCGCCCATCACGAGGTTCCTGACCACCTGCCCCCCGATCGAACCGTCGCGGCGACTGGCTCCGACGACGGCTACGGAGCGTGGGCGAAACAGGCCGTCGAGCCCCTGTGTGTGGACATGAACCATCGAGCCGCCGGAGGATACACCGACGCGGCCCCGGAAACGAACGACCTGACTTCCTTGCCTTCGCGTCGGATCGAACAATGATGTCGCCACGAATGTCGTTGCCGCTCCTGCAAGCACTGCGTCCGCATCAGTGGGTCAAGAATCTCCTCGTGTTGGCGCCGCTGTTCTTCGCCACGACGAAGTCGAGAGGGTCCGAGGTCAACTCCTTCTTCGACCCGACCGCCTGGTCGAGCGCGGCGATCGCCCTGTTGGTGTTCTGCTTCGCGGCCAGCTCGATCTACCTGCTCAACGACATAGTCGACCGAGAACAGGATGCCCGGCACCCGAAGAAGCGCCTGCGGCCGATCGCCTCGGGACGGCTGCCGGTCGGCGCCGCCCGCATCGAACTGGCGGTCGTGCTCGCCGCCTGCGTCGGACTGAGCTTCCAGGTGCCGCCCTCACCGGGCGGCGTGCCCTACGTGGCCTGGCCGGCGGCCTATCTGGTGCTCAACATCCTCTACTCGTTCTGGCTGAAGCGCCTCGTCGTCATCGATTGCATGTGCATCGCCATCGGCTTCCAGCTGCGGGTGCAGGCCGGAGCGGCCGCGATCGGTGTCGAGTCCTCGCGCTGGCTGCTGCTGTGCACGTTCTTCTTCTCGCTGTTCCTGGCGTTCTGCAAGCGCTACGAGGAAGTCGGCCGCCAGGCCGAGACCGACGGACCGACCCGGCAGACGATGGAGGACTACACGCAGTCCTTCCTCAACGTGATGATCGGCCCGCTGGCCGCGCTCAGCATCCTGAGCTACTCGCTCTACACCGTCAGCCCCGAGACGATCGCGGTCCACCACACGGACCGCTTGATGTACACGGTCCCGTTCGTCGTCTACGGCGTCTTCCGCTACCTCTTCCTCGTCTATCGCAAGAGCGAGGGCGGCGACCCGGCGCGCCTGCTGTTCCGCGACCTCCCCCTGGTGCTGTCGGGCCTGGCCTATGGCCTGACCGTCGTCGCCCTGCTGCGCTGGCTGTAGCGGCGGGGGTCGGGGTATGCTGGCCGGCTGCACGCCGGTCGCCGCAATCCCGTCCATGTCGCAGGATCAGAACCCCACGCTGTCGCTGACCGAAGGACTGCGCCAACGGCTGCTGGCGGACATCGAGGCCGGCCGCACGATCGCGCTCTCCGATCGCGAACTCGACCATCCGGCCATCCGGCAGGTGCTGCCGGCACTGCTCGACGAGCTCAGCAGCAGCCGCAGCACCGCGCTCGCCGGGCCCCGCTTCCGGCGCTACACCCTGCTCGGCGAGATCGGCTGCGGCGGCATGAGCACGGTCTACCTGGCGCGCGACGAGGAGCTGCATCGCCACGTCGCATTGAAGGTCCTGCGCCCGTCGTCCGGTGACCATGACCGCGCCCAGCAACGGGCGCTGCGCGAGGCCCGCGCCCTGGCCAAGCTGGCCCATCCCAACATCGTCGCCATCTACGAGGTCGTGCAGGAAGGCAACCTGACCGCGATCGCGATGGAGTGGATCGACGGCATCGCGCTGTCCGGCTTGCTGCACAAGCTGCCCAAGGAAGCTGGCAAGAACGACATGGCGGTGGTTCGCGCCTGCCTCGGCACTTCGCCGGAAACCGGACCGCAGCTCGAGTCGACCGCGGCCCGCACCTTCGCCCGCATGATCCGCGACGTCGCCCTGGCCGCCGATCGTGCCCACCGCGAGGGCCTGCTCCATCTCGACATCAAGCCGGCCAACATCCTCATCCGCCGGGATGGCGCGGCGCTGCTCGCCGACTTCGGCGTGGTTCGCGAGATCGACCTCGACGTCACCCACACCCAGACCTTCGCCGGCACGCCGATCTATGCCGCCCCGGAACAGCTGCGCCGCGACGACAAGGCCTTCGGCCCGCACACCGACGTCTTCGGCCTCGGCATGACGCTGTACGAGATGCTGGCCCGCGCCCGCCCCGGCGCCAACGAAGGGCTCACCGAGATGCTGCTCCGCGTCGAGTCGGGCCGCATCCCGCGGCTGTCGACGCGCGCCACCGTCGCCAGCGATCTCGAGAACATCGTCCACAAGGCCATCGCCGTCGAACCCCAGCATCGTTACCCGTCGGCTCGGGCGCTGGCCGACGACCTGACCGCGTTCCTCGAGGGCCTGCCGGTCACGGCCCATCCTGAGACCTGCCTGCAGCGAATGCGACGTTGGGTGCGCAGCGAACCCTGGAAGGCCACGCTGATCGCGGTCCTGCTGTTGACGGTGCCGATCGTCGCCGTGCTCGGGACGACCCTGGTGCTGGAGCAGCCACGGATCGAGGAGTCGAAACGGCGCGAGGCGAGGGAGGCGTCCCGCCACCACGTCCAGACCGCGTTCCAGACCCTGCTGATGACCGGCCAGATGCCGGCTACCGGACGCCAGGAGCTCGAGCGGGCCCGCGAGCTCGCCCCCGACAGCGACGAGGTCTTCGCCTGCGCCGTCTCCGACCTGGGCCTGTGTCGCTGGCAGCAAGCGCTGGACACCATCTCCGCCCTGCCCGCGCCCAAGCAGGACGGCCTGGCCGTTCGAGCCCTGAAGAAGCGCCTCCTCGAGCAGCGGCCCTACTTCGACCAGGAAGAGGTGGAGGCCATCGCGAAGTCACGCGTCCCGCTCGACCTGCTGCTCGCGGCCCTCGACCGGATCCTGCTGTTTTGCGACACCGGCGTCGAAGAACACCTCGAGCTGGCCGGCACGATCCTCGACCATCTCTTCCGCATCCAATCCGAACAGGACCCGCTGACCGTCGGCCTGCAGAGCTGGGTGGCGGGCTCGCTCGGCGACGAGGCGCTGCTCGCCAAGACCTGCATGGGTCTGCAGAGCCTGTGGCCCGACGATCTGAATGCCCAGACCTGGCGGATCCACGCCACCGGCATCCACGATCCCGATCGCGCCATCGCGCTGGCGCGAGAGCTGCTGGCCTCCGCCCCGCAGAACTACCGGCTCGCCAGCGCCGCGGCCCACTGGCTCATCTCGCGCGACCGCTGCCAGGATGCGCTCGACCTGCTCGCCGCGACTCCGGCCAACGACCTCCAGAAGGTGCACCGCCACGACCTCATCACCTACCTGCATGCGCGCCTCGGCCACGCGGACGTGGCGCGACAGATGCTCGACGACGCGGAGTTCCGCGATCAGAATCCACACGACCTCAAGCTCAACACGCTCGAGATCCTCGACGCCGATGCCGCTCGCCAGCATCACCTGGAGCTCATGGCCAGCGGCGAAGCGACCGTCCTGACCCTGCACGACGCCGCCAACTTCGCGGTCAAGCAACTGGACATCGACCTGCTCGAAGCGGTCGGACGTTGCGGCCGCAGGCAGTTCCCGCACCACCAGCTGTTCCGCATGATCCTCGGCCGGCAACGGGCGTTGGTTCGCGACTACCGCGGCGCGGCGAAGGAGTTCGAGGAGGTCGAGCTGCCGCGGGCCGGGATCGACAAACCAGCGCACGAGATAGCCTGCGTCTTCTGCTGGGCCCGGGACTGGCAATCACTGCTCCGGCTCTGCGAGCGCTGGCAGCGCTACTCCACCGAATACCCGGTCAAGATGAACTACTACCTCGGCATCGCCTACGCCCGCCTGGGGGAGCCGACGCTCGCGATGCAGTGCTTCTCGCGGAGCATCGGACTCGCCACGCCCGAGAACCAGCCGCGCGCCGAAGCCTACTTCGAGAAGTGGTGGCTGCAGGTCGACGCCGACAGCCCCGTCAGCATGCGCGATCCCGAAGCAGCTGGCCGCGAGCTGAACCGCTGCGGCCTGCTGGGCAAGATCGAGGAAATGCCCTGGCTGCTCGCGATCGTCGCCGAGGTGATGTTCGCCAACGGGAA
>JAGQRA010000763.1 GCA_020425885.1 Planctomycetota bacterium
CGCCAGGCCACTTCTCGGCCTCTGCCCGCAGCGATTCGAGCCCCGCAGCATCGTCGGCCCTGCCGGTGACCACGAAGGCGTCCGGCAGCGGATTCTGGCCGAGTTCTTCGACGACATCGGACAAACCGGCCGTACGCCGGAGCCCCTCGAGCGCCTGATCCTTGGGGATGAACTCGAACCGGCCCCGTCCGACTGCCCGGGCGAGACGTTCGCGTATGGCCTCTCTGTCGGCGGCTGGCACGTCCACGTCCAGAAACAGGGTCATCTGGGGTTCGGACGCGCTCCGCTGGACGAGACCGGCGACGTTGTTGAGAACGACGTAGAGCCCCACGGGCAGCGACATCGCCACCCCGATCACGAGCACGTTCAGGATGGCCGCAACGAACTGCCGCCTCAGTCGCAAGAGCCCGTCTGCGAGAGCGAGTACATGCTCACGTAACCAGGCCTTCATGTGACGACCCCTCCCTGGCGCAGTTCCACCACCCGGGGAGCGGCGTTCTCGAACAGCGCGGCCGAATGGGTGGAGACGAGGAGCGTCACGCCCACCTGATGCAGTGCCTGAAACAGGTTCACGATCTCCAGTGCGTAGGCATCGTCCAGATTGGCCGTGGGTTCGTCGGCCAGCACGATTGCCGGCCGATGGACGATCGCGCGGGCGATGCAGACGCGCTGCTGCTCACCGCCGGACAGTGCGACCGGGTTGGTTCGCTCGCGTCCGAGGAGCCCGACTCGATCGAGTGCCGCGCGCACGCGGCGAGCCATGTCCCGACCGTCGAACCCGGTGATGCGCAACGGCAGCGCGACGTTGTCGTAGACGTTCCGGTCGAACAGCAGCTTGTGGTCCTGGAAGACGAGGCCGAGGTTGCGCCGAAGGTAAGGAACGGCCGCCGGGCGCAGCGTCGCGAGGTTCTGATCGCCGACCCAGAGGGTCCCCGTCGACGGGCGTTCGATCACGGCGAGGAGTTTCAGAAGCGTGCTCTTGCCCGCCCCGGAGTGCCCCGTGAGCAGGACGAACTCGCCCTTGGATATCTCGAGGGAAACGTTCCTGAGGGCCTCGTGCCCGCCAGGGTACCGTTTCGTGACCGAAGACAGGCGGATCATCGGTTCGGGCATGCTCTCCGTGAGGGCGACCGCGTCGATCGGTCGAGGGTGACGACCGTCATTCGGCGGGTTCGCCTGTGTCCAGCATCGCGTCGACGAATGCGCGTGCCTCGAACGGGCGCAGATCCTCCATCGACTCGCCGACCCCGATGTACCGGATCGGAACGGGACGCTCGCGCGCGATGGCTGCGATCACTCCCCCTTTTGCCGTCCCGTCCAGTTTGGTGAGCACCAGTCCGGTGAGACCGATCGCGTCGTCGAACGCCTTGACCTGGGCAACGGCGTTCTGTCCGGTGTTCGCATCCAGGACGAGCAGGCTCTCGTGGGGCGCACCTTCGAACGCCTTGGCCGTCACGCGCCTGACCTTCTTCAGTTCCTCCATGAGATGCGCCTGTGTGGGCAACCGGCCGGCCGTGTCCGCCAGCACGACGGAAACACCGCGGGCGATCGCCGACTGGACGGCGTCGAAGACCACCGCACCAGGGTCCCCGGATTGCTGCGACACCACGGTCACGTTGTTCCGGCTCCCCCATTCGGCGAGCTGTTCACGTGCGGCGGCCCTGAAGGTGTCGCCCGCGGCCAGAAGGACGGAGTGCCCCTGTGCCTGGAAGAGGTGCGCGAGCTTGCCGATGGATGTTGTCTTGCCTGCACCGTTGACACCGCACAGCAGGATCACGAACGGACGCTGGCCGCCGATCTCGAGCGGCTGCTCCAGCGGGGCCACCAGTTCCGTCAGCGCGGACTTGAGGATCTCGCGCACCTGGTCAGTCGTTTCTGCGCCCGCCTTCTTCGCGCGCGCCCGCGTCGTGTCGATCAGGTGCCGGGTCGCCGCGACGCCGACATCGCATGTCAGCAGGATGGTCTCGAGTTCGTCGTAGAAGTTCTCGTCGATCTTCGAAGAA
>JAGQRA010000764.1 GCA_020425885.1 Planctomycetota bacterium
GCCGATCCTGGGGTCACCGACGTTCCGCGTCACGCTCGACGAGGCCGACACCACGACCGCCGCGATGCTGTTCGTCGGCTTCAGCGCCTTCAACCATCTCGGCATGCCGCTGCCGATGGACCTCGGCCCCTTCGGCCTGCAGCACTGCCAGCTGCTGGTGGCGCCGACGGTCGTGACCGGCCTGACCCCGGTCGTGAACGGACAGGCCGTCAGGCCGCTGCCGCTGCCCGCCAACCCGTCGATCGCCGGCCTCAGGCTGTTCTTCCAGTGGCTCTGCATGGACCCTGAGGCGCTCGACTCGGCCGGGCTCACGACCTCGCTACCGGCCGCGAGCATCCTCTGGCCGTGAGCAATTGCGCCTCGCCGATCGATTGCAACCCACTGGCAAGCCGGTCGGGCACATCGCCACGCGATGGTACGATTGATTGCGAATTCGGGCCGATTGCCACTTACCGGGCGCAGCGTAGATTCCCGGCCTCAAGCTCCAGTTCCCAGTGAGGCATGTCTCGATGATCTCCGTTCCCCGCTTCCTCCTGGTCGCGCTCTGTGCGACCGCTGCACCGTCCCTGGCGCAATCGCCGATCTACTCCGGCGTGATCCCGCCGGCCACCGCGTTCCAAGGCAGCACCGTCATCAGCACGACGACGATCTCGCCCGCCACGCACATGTTCGACGTCATGGTCACGGACCCGAACGGCATCACCATCACCCAGTTCGACCAGCGCCTGAGCGTCTACGGCACGCTGCCCGGCACCTACAGCATCTACGTCACCCAGGTCGGCGGCACCGCGGTCGGCAACGAGACCAACGGCTCGGCCTGGACGCTGATGGCATCGGAGACCGTGAACCAGAACAACGCCATCGTCTCGATCCCGTTGTCGACGCCGTTCTTCCTCGCCCAGGGCAGCTACGGCATGGCGATCTTCTACGACGGCCTCTGGCCCTACTACAGCAACCCGGCCACCACCGGTGTGCCGACGACCTACGTCGCCACCGAGGTGACGTTGGACATGACCAGCACCCGCATCCGCCGTTCGTCCTCGATCGATCCGTTCGATCCGCTGACCGGCACGGGCTTCTCGCCGCGGCACCCGCAGATCGCGATGCACTTCGTGTCGGGCGCGGTGTCGGTCAACTTCGAGGGCACCCCGACCGAGGGCACGACGCCGCTGCCGGTGCAGTTCACCGATTACTCGATCTCCGGCAACGCGGGCGGCATCGCCGCCTGGATCTGGGATTTCGACAGCGACGGCACGGTCGACTCGACGGCGCAGAACCCGCTCCACACCTACACCCAGTGCGGTGACTACAGCGTCACGCTGACGATCATCGACAGCGCCGGGCCGCACTCGATCACGAAGACCAACTACGTGCAGACCGACCTGCTGGCGCCGGCTTTCTCGAGCACGACGACCGGAGCCACGGGCACGGTGCAGTTCACCGACCTGACGACGCCGACTCCGGCCAGCTGGGCCTGGGATCTCGACGGCGACGGCACCACCGACTCGACGTTGCAGAACCCGACCTTCACCTACGCCAACCCCGGCTGCACCACGGTCGATGTCACGCTGACGGTGCAGCTCGCCTGCCGGGCGCCGGTGTCGCTGACGCGGCCGACGGCCATGATCCACGCCCTCGATACCGTGTTCAACGGTGGCACCTTCATCGCGACGACCTCCCTCGGCGGCTCCAACTTCATCGACGTCACCGTGACCAACCCCGACGGCGTCACGATCTGCGGCCTGCTCGTCAAGAACCAGATCGCCGGCGGCCAGCAGCTCGGCGTCGACCTGTGGCAGAAGAGCGGCACCTACGTCGGCGCCGAGACCACCCCCGACGTGTGGCGCCACGTCGCCAGCGAGACCGTGACTGCGGCCCCGACCGGCAGCATGACCTACGCCGGGCTGTCGACACCGCTCTACCTGGCGCCGGGCACGCACGGCCTCATCATCCAGCAGACCGGCCACTCGCCGCGCTACTCCAATCTCGGCGGCACCCAGACCTTCAGCAACGGCGACCTGTCGATCTCGGCCGGCATGACGATGGCCGACCCGCTGTTCTCCGGCACCGTCTACAACCCGCGCATCTGGAACGGGACCCTGCTCTACCGCACCTCCGCGGCCGACGGCGCGCCCGGCTATGGCTACATCGGCGCCGGCTGCCCCGGCTCGCTCGGCGTGCCGGGCAACGTCGCGCAGTCGCAGCCGATCGTCGGCACGACGATGAACATCGACTTCGACAACCTGGCCTCGAGCGCAGCGATCCTCGCCCTCGGCTTCAGCCGCACGAACTCGCCGCTCGGGCCGCTGCCGATCAACCTGACCCCGTATGGAGCGCCGGGCTGCATGGCACGCGTCTCGACCGACGCCACGCTGCTCATCCTCGGCGCGGGCAACATCGCGACCTTCGGGTTCTCGCTGCCGAACGCCCCGTCGCTGGTCGGCGTCAAGTTCTACTCGCAGGCCCTGGCGATCGATGTCGGCTTCAACGCCCTCAACGGCGTGATGTCGGACGCCGCCGCGATGATCATCGGTCAGTGACCGAACGCCCGTAGGTCGCGGCAAGGGAGGCCCCTCGTACTCCCGTGCCGACGCGACGGGCCACCTCGTCAGTCCTGCGACCAGCGGCGCAACCGACCCGGTGCGGGTGCTGCTACACCAGGGATCGTGGCGCACAGACCTCGTCGTAGACCAGTCCGAGGTCGTCGACGAACGCGTCGAGACCGCGCGGTGGTCGGATCGCGGCCTGCTGGCACCCGAGCAGTTCGCGATCGTCGAGGTAGGCACGCAGGCAGGCCAGCAGCCCAGCGGCATCGCCGGGGTCGAACAACATCCCGTTCACGCCGTGCTCGATGAAGTCCGGGATGCCGCCGATCCGACTACCGATCACCGGGCAGCGGGCCGCCATCGCCTCGGCGACGACGAACGGGGCGCAGTCGTCCCATACCGACGGCACGACGACGACATCGAGCGCACCGAGCAGCTCGGGCAGCCGTTGCTGGTCGTAGCGACCGCACAGGTGGAGCCTCGCCTCCGGGTCCAATCGACGCAACACCGCGGCGTAGTCAGAAGCCACATCGCCGAGCGCGACCGACTCGACCAGGCCCCGCGGCAGACCCTGTAGCGCCGCGGCGAGAACGTGCACGCCCTTGTGCGCCATCACCGAACCGACGTAGCCGACCCGCAGCGGGCGTTGCAGCGACGACACGATCGCGCGTCGTGATCCGGCCGCCTCCCAGATCCGGGTCACACCGGGTGGTTCCTGACGCAGCACGCGAACGTGGGCCGGGTCGTCGCCGTTCGCCACATGCAGCTGCCGCACCCGTTGCGAGACGGCGAGGTGGACATCGATGTCCTCGCGCAGCATGCGGATTCCCTGGCGGCGCCGTTCCGCATGGCCCGCGGCCTTGCCGCGCACGCCCAGACAGCTCTCGCACTTGCGACCATCCTCGCTGGCGCCGTGACAACGTTCGAGCCGTTCGCTGATCAGGTACAGCCTGGGGCAGAGCGCCCAGTAGTTGTTCGTGCTCAGCACGGTCGGAATGCCACGGGCCCGACACGCACCGGGCAACGACATGCCGAGGTTGTGCAGGTTCCAGAAGTGAACGACGTCAGGGTGCCAGTCGTCGAGCAGCTCCACGAAGCGCTGCCGGATCACCGGATCGTCGATCTCACGCTCCGGATCGGCCAGGTCCATGAAGTCCGTGGGCCGATTGCAGATGCCGTACAGGATCACGTTGCCCTCGCGGCGCCGCGCAACGCCATAGGCCGGCAGGCCGGGCTCCTTCCGCGCCACGGCATGGAACACCGCAACCTCGGCGCCGCTGGCGGCGAGACCGTGGGCGACCGCCCGCGGCAGCATCGTGCCACCGCCGCTGTCCGCCCACCCGTACATCACGATCAGCACCCGGCGCCGGCGGTCGATCCGCGGCATCGCCCAGTTCGGCAAGTCATCGGCGGGCGCGGTGACGACGTCGAGCGGCACACCGTTCGGCCCGTCGTAGACATCCCAGGCCAGCTGCTGGTGCCACGGAGTCCATCGCGGTGCCCCGCCGTCGTCGAAGACCACGGCGCGTGTCCGTCGAGCCGCCGCCACGACCGCATGATCGACCGCGGCGAACTCGAGCTCGCGCAGCATGGGCAGCACCTTGCCTCCCTGCCGCAACCGATCCAACGCGCGGCGATTCGCCGCCGCCGCCGGCAGGTCACCGGCCAGGCGCAGTGCGCGCGCCGCCGGCTCGACGGCGCCGGCACCGAGCAGCACGGCGGCGGTGTTGTTGGCGAACACCGGACCGATGGTGCTGCCGCCCTCGGTCATCGCATTGCGATAGCACTGCAACGCGAACTCGGCATCGGTGTACGGCCCGAGCGCGGCGAGGTTGCCGAGCTCGATCCACGCCGCCGCCCGGGCTTCGCCCGTGCCCTGATCGCGCAGCAACGGAAACAGCTGCTCGAGTGGCGTCGTCTCGCGGTAGCGCCGCATCACCGCCAGCACCTCCCTCAGCGCGGCCGCCCGATTGTCGCGCCCGCTCTCGCTGTCGGGCCGCCGCAGGAACAGCCCGAGGTCCTCGGCGATGTGGACCGCGCCGAAGCGCAGCGCGATGCGGAGGAACATGTCCTGGTCGTTGGCCCGCAGCAGCCCCGTATCCCATGGCCCTACCGCATCGTGCGCATCGCGACGCCACACCGCCTGGGCGCCGAACAGGCAGCATGACAACGCCGCGCCCGGCGTGAAGTCGGGCCAGTCGTGTCGCGTGAGGGCGGAGTTGGACGCCCAGGTCTCGTTGTCGCGCCGCGTGATCCGCGTGTTGGCGTAGGCCAGGCCGAACTCCGGCCAGGCGTCGAGGACGGCGCACATCCGGGCGATGAACTCCGGGTGGTGGCGATCGTCGGTGTTGGCCGTGGTCAGGTAGCGACCATGCGCCATCGCGGTGGCGAGGTTGAAGGCCTCGGAGGTGCCGATCCGGTGATCGGCGCGGAGATAGCGGATGTTGTCATGGCGGTCGGCGTAGGCGCGCGCGATCGCGCCGTCCCGCTGCGGCGAGCAGGCGTCGACGACGATGATCTCCAGGC
>JAGQRA010000765.1 GCA_020425885.1 Planctomycetota bacterium
ACACCGCCAGCGACTGGCTCCACAGGATGCCGCCCTGGTCCGGCAGCACCCACGTGAGGTCCGGGTTGTCGGCCTGCATCACCGCCACCGCCCACTCGCCGCCACCCAGCAGGATGTCGGCCTCGCCGGTCGCGAGTGCCGTGGTCGAGGACACCACCTCGCCCACCATCGCCGCGTTCTCCTTCAGCGCGAACAGGCGCTCGCGGATCTTCGGCAGCGTCGCCTCGCTGATGTCGGACGGCTTCATGCCGAGCTCGAGCGCGACCAGGTCCATCAGCGGGATGTAGTAGTCGTACACCGCGATGCGGCCCTTGTACTTGTCGGACCACAGCACCGACAGGTCGCGCATGTCGGCGGCGTCGACCTTGGCCGCGTTGTAGCCGACCACGTTGTAGCCGAACTTCTCGGTGACGGCGTACATCTTCCCGTCCCTGAAGGTGGCATCGCGCATCTGCACCTGCTCGAAGATGTCGGCGAGCGGCATCTGGTCGGCCGGCAGCTCGGCCAGCAGCCCGGCGTCGACCACGCGCGGGATGTCGACGCCGTCGACCACGAACACGTCCCAGTCGCCCGGCTGCGACTGCTCGATGATCGCCAGCGCCGCGCCGGTGCCCTCGTACTCCTTGAGGTTGACCTTGACGCCGTGCTGCTTCTCGAACGGCTCGACCAGCGCGGGGTCGGTGTGGTCGCACCACACCAGCGCGTTCAGCTCGCCGGCGGCCTGCGCGCTGCCGCTGGCCGCGAACCCGCCGAGCGCGAGCAGCGCCGCCGTGATGCCTGCCCGGAGCGTCGCGCGGCGGTCGTACCGATGCTGGAAGTGGATGCTGTTCATCGAGTCTCTCCCCTGTGGCGAACCGGTCTGCCTGCACCATAGCGATTCGCATGACGCACCCGAGATGGGCCGTCGCACCACGCTTGTGCAACGTCGGAACTTGAAAACATGAACACGTTCAACATTAGAATTCGTTCAATTGGGCACGTCAACGGAGACGGTACTTGGGCGGCTTGCGGGAGTCACAGAAGGCCGACCGCGACCGGCGCATCGTCGCCGCCGCCACCGACCTGTTCCGCAACACCGGCTTCGAGCAGACCCGCATGGAGACCATCGCCGCGCGCGCCGGTGTGTCCACCGGCACGGTCTACAACTACTACGAGTCGAAGGGCGACCTGCTGGTCGCCATCGTCTCGCTGGAGGTCGAGGAGGTGCTGGCCGCCGGCGCGCGCCTGGTCGCGAAGCCGCCGGCCGACGTGCACCGCGCCGTCGACACGCTGCTCGGCATCTACCTCGATCACTCGCTGGTCTACCTCGACAGGAACATGTGGCGGAACGCCATGGCGCTCGCCATCCGCCAGCCCGACACGCCCTCCGGCCGGCGCTACAACGAGCTGGACACGCGGCTGGTGCGGCAGGTGTGCGAACTGGTCGAGCGGCTGCGCGACGCCGGCCGCGTGCGCGCCGACACCGACAGCTGCGCGGTCGGCGAGCTGCTGTTCAACAACACCAACATGATGTTCACCGAGTTCGTGAAGTCCGACACGATGACGCTCGCGCAGTTGAAGCGGGCGATCCGACGCCAGAACCGGCCGCTGCTGGCGGCGGTGGCGGGCTGAAGCGCCCGCGGGGACGGCGGGGCGGATGCGACCTGCATCCGCCACCACGCCACGGGCCGGTCATGCCGGCAGCCGGCTCGCCACCGCGTCGAGGAAGCCCTGCATGTCGACCACCTTCTCGCTGGCGGGGTCGGTGGTCTTGCCCTTGAGGTCGCCGGTGACGATGCCGGCGCCGACCGTGTCGATCAGCGCGGCCTTCAGCTTGTTCGAGTAGTCGAGCAGCGGCGGGTTGTCCTCCCGCTCGGCCAGCGTCTCCAGCGCGTTGGCGACGGCGT
>JAGQRA010000766.1 GCA_020425885.1 Planctomycetota bacterium
GCTCAAGGTCCACCCGAGCAACTACCGCATCGAGGGCTTCGCCGGCACGCCATCGGTGGCCGAGCTGGCGGCGGCCGCCGCCGGTCGCGGGCTGTTGATCCTCGACGATCTCGGTTCGGGCCTGTTGTGGAACGAGCCGATCGACGGCCTGCGCGATGAGGCGCGGGTCGCCGACAGCCTGCGCGACGGCGCGCACGTGACCTGCTTCTCGGGCGACAAGCTGCTCGGCGGTCCGCAGTGCGGCATCCTCGTCGGCAACAAGGACCTCGTCGCGCGTTGCCGCGCCCATCCGCTGTATCGCGCGCTGCGCTGCGACAAGCTGATCCTGGCCGCGCTCGAGGCAACGCTGCGCATCTATCGCGACGGCGAGCCGCTGCAGCAGATCCCGACCCTGCGCATGCTCGCCGCCGGCGCCGACCGGCTGCGGCAACGCAGCGAGCAGCTGTGCGCGGCGCTCGGTCGCGACGACGCCCGCGTCGTCGCGAGTGAATCGTACGCCGGCTCCGGCGCCAACCCGGCCAAGCCGCTGCCGAGCTTCGCCGTGGCGCTGCCGGGCGGCAACGCCGCCAACGCGGCCCTGCGCGCGGCGCGGCCGCTGGCGGTGTTCGCCCGCGTCGCCGAAGGCAACCTGCTGCTCGACGCGCGGACCCTGCTCGACGAGGATCTCGACGCAGTCGCCCGCGCCGTCACCGAGGCACTGTCCTAGAAGGCCCTGTCGTAGAAGCACGTCATGACCGACAAGAGCACATCCACACCCGTTCGCCTGACCCAGTACGCCTCCGGGTCGGGTTGAGCGGCCAAGCTGCCACCTGGGAGCCTCGGGCAGGTTCTCGAGAAACTCGGACCGATCGACCATCCCGCGCTGCTGGCCGGCAGCAACGGCTTCGAGGACGCCGGCGTGTTCCGGCTCGATGCCGAACGGGCGCTGGTGCAGACGCTGGACTTCTTCCCGCCAATCTGTGACGACCCGCGCTGGTTCGGCCGCATCGCCGCCGCCAATTCGCTGTCGGACGTCTATGCGATGGGCGGCACGCCGCTGACGGCGATGAACATCGTCGGCTGGCCGCGCGAGCTCGACGTCGAGGTCCTCGGCGAGATCCTCGCCGGCGGCCTCGAGAAGTGCACCGAGGCGGGCGCGGTGCTGTGCGGTGGCCACTCGGTCATGGATCACGAGGTCAAGTTCGGCCTGTCGGTCACCGGCATCGTGCATCCGGACCGGTTCTGGAAGAACAGCGGTGCCCGGGAGGGGGATGTGTTGCTGCTGACCAAACCGCTCGGCATGGGGCCGGTATCGACCGCGATCAAGCGCGAGCGGGCGTCGGCGGCGATGGCGCTCGGGGCGATGCAGCAGATGGCGACGTTGAACAAGACCGCGGCCGAGGCGCTGCGCGATTTCGACGTCCACGCCGCGACCGACGTCACCGGCTTCGGACTCGTCGGTCACAGTCTCGAGATGGCCGAGGGAGCGCAGCTCGCGCTCGAGCTCTCGGCGGTGGCGCTGCCGGTCCTCGACGGCGCGATCCGGCTCGTGCGCGACGGCATCATGTCGGGTGGTTGCACCCGCGGCAAGACGCACTACGGCGAGCGGGTCATGATCGGCGCCGGGGTCGATGCCGCGCTCGCCGATCTGCTGTTCGATGCCGAGACCTCGGGCGGCCTGCTCGTCGCGTTGCCGGAGGCGGATGCCGACCGCGCGGTCGCGCGCCTGGTCGATGCCGGCGCGCCGAGCCACGCGGTGATCGGCCGCTTCGGCGCGTGGCGGCCCGGTGGGCCGGTCGTCCGCCTGTCGTAGCGCGCGACGCTACAGCTGCAGCAGCTTCTTCTGCGCGTCGCTGAGAGCCGGCGCGGTCGCCTGTCCGTGCTCGGTCAGGCGGACGCTGAAGTCGGTCACGCTCTTCTGCTTGCGCGAACGCCGCGGCAGGCCGTTCTCGAACTGCAGCGGTGCACCGGGCTCGGGTTCGGTCTCCTCCTCTTCCTCGGCCTCGTCATTGCCGCCGACGCGGACCTGGCCGGCGCCGAACTGCTGGATGACGATGTTGCGACCGCCGGCCAAGCCCTGTTGCTGGCCGGCATAGGCGCGGAAGTGCAGCTCGTGGATCAGGCCCGTCGCCGGATCGAACTTGATGGCGAGGTCGACCGTGGTGTCTGGCTTCTGCGCGGCGGTGCGACCGCCGCCCATGCCTGCGGCGAGCCGGATCACCCGGCCCGCGATGCCGCTGCTGAGCGCCGCCGGCAGCGCTCCGGCCCAGATCGCGTCGGCCACCTGGTCCTGATTCAGGGTGACGGTGACGATCTCGATCGGGCGGTCGTCGAGCGAGCCGGTGTCGCGATGCGTGATCGCCAGCTGCCATGATGCCAGCTGCTGCAACAGCAACTGCACGTCGGGCGCGAACGGGATGTCGTTGCCGTCGGCGAAGCGGTTGCTGCGCAGCGCCCACTCGTGGGCATCCGAGCGGGCGATCGTACGGCGGCCCAGGGTGATCAGTTCGTCGCCTTCGTCGCCGTCGAATCGCAGGTGGTGCAGTTCCCGGTGCCAGGATCCGCTGACCTTGCCGCTGTTGCGACCGGCCATGAGCGCCGCGAACGGGTCGTTGCCGTCGGGCTTCTTGTCCGGGCCCCACTCGACCGTGAATGCGCTGTCGGTGAGATCGGCCGTCTTGTGCAGCGCCCGCTCGAGGCGGGGCCTGGCGGCGGTGAGCGCGTCGCTGCGCTCGGCTTCCTGGGCGAGGACGGGTTGCGCGAGCGCAAGCACGACGAGGCACGAGAGTCGCATGGGCGGTGAACGGAGCACCGGCTGCCGAACTCTGCAAGGGCCGAGGGGATTAATGCCCTGCCATGTCGGCCTGCGGCCAGCCTCGCGGTCTGCGTCGACGGTCAGTCGGGTCTGGATTCAGGGTCCGGTTCGGACGGCTCATCGGGGTCGATGGGCCCGGTCGGGTCGATACCCTGGGCGCGCTCCCGGGCCTCGCGCTCGAGTCGGACCTCCTCGAGCAGCTGCTTCATCCGGATCGCCTTCTCGATGCCCTCGTCGTAGACGAAGTCGAGATGCGGCACCGTGCGCGTGCTGATGGCGTCCGCCATCGCGCGCTGGCACAGGCCGCGGGCCCGGCGCAGGACGCTCGAGCTCCTGGCCCGCTGCGCCTCGTCGCCGATCACCGACCAGTAGGCTCGGCAGTGGGTGAACTCGCTGTCGAGTTCGACCCGCGTGATCGTCACCATGCCGAGCTTGGGATCGGCGAGGTCGCGCAGCAGCACCTCGGCGAGGCGGTGCTTGATCTGTTCCTGCAGGCGCGCGATGCGGCGTTCGTTCATGACGGTAGGCTCACTTCGCGGAGATGATCTCGAGCTGATGGTCGGCGAGGGTGCCGTCGCGCCAGTCATGCAGCTCGTTGAGCAGGTGGTCCATCGTGCTGTTCAGGTGGGGGACATCGCTGCCGGCGACGACGGCACCGAGGGTGGCGATGGTGCAGTCGTCGAGGTCGTCGATCTCGGCGATCGAGACGTTGAACGAGCGCCGCAGCCGGTCCTTGAGTCCCTTGATGGCGCTGCGCTTGTCCTTGAGCGTCTCGGCGTAGGGGATCTCGAGGGTGAACTGCAGGATGCCGACGTGCAACATCGCCCGGGCACTCCCGATCAGCCGCCGAGCGTTCGCTTGACCAGTTCGATCTGCACGAACTCGAGCTCGTCGCCGACCCTGATGTCCTGGAAGCCATCGAGCGTGACACCGCACTCGATGCCGGCCTTGACCTCGCGGACGTCGTCGTCGATCCGGCGCAGGCCGGCGACCTTGCCGGACCACAGCACGTTGCCCTCGCGCGACAGGCGGCAGATCGCGTTGCGCTTGGCGAAGCCGTCGGTGACGCGGCAGCCGGCGATGGTGCCGAACTTGGACGACTTGAAGACGGCCTTGACCTCGGCGTGGCCGATGACGTTCTGCACCTCCTCGGGGGCGAGCATGCCTTCCATGGCGTCGCGCACCTGATCGAGCAACTCGTAGATGACCTCGTAGTAGCGGATCTCGACGCCGGCCTTCTCGGCCATCTGGCGGGCGTTGCTGTCGGCGATGGTGTGGAAGCCGACGATCACCGCGCCCGAGGCCTCGGCCAGGCTGACGTCGGTCTCGTTGATGCCGCCGAGGCCCGAGTGGACGAGATTGACGCGGACCTCCGAGGTCATCAGGTCGTCGAGGCACTTACGCAACGGCTCGAGTGAGCCCATGGCGTCGGCCTTGAGGATGATCTTGATCTCCTGCATCTCGCGCTCGGCGAGCTTGGCGGACAGGGTCTCGAGCGTGACGGCGCTGCGCTCGGCGCGCGACAGCTCGCGGACGCGACGCTGGCGCTCCTCGACGACCTCCTTGGCCTTCTTGGCGTTCTCGACGACGAACAGCTTGTCGCCGGGCGTCGGCAGTCGATCGAGACCGAACAGCGTGACCGGGGTCGATGGCCCGGCCTCTTCGACCGGCTTGCCGTGGTCATCGATCATGGCCCGCACGCGGGCGTAGCTCTCACCGCAGACCACCTGGTCCTTGAGGCGAAGCGTGCCGTCGGTGACCAACAGGGTGACGACCACGCCCTGCTCGGGCGACTGTCGCGATTCGACGACGATGCCCTTACCGGCGGCCTCGGGCTGGGCCCGCAGCTCGAGGATCTCGGTCTCGAGCAGGATGCGATCGAGCAGTTCGTCGAGACCCTGGCCGGTGACGGCCGAGACCTCGACCATGCCGATCTCGCCGCCGAAGAACTCGGACTGCAGGCCCTTGATCATCAGCTGCTGCTGGACCTGTTGCGCGTTGGCGCCCGGCAGGTCGCACTTGGTGATCGCGACCACGATCGGGACGTTGGCGGCCTTGGCGTGGTTGATGGCCTCCTCGGTCTGCGGCATCACGCCGTCGTCGGCCGCGACGACGAGCACGACGATATCGGTGATGTCGGCGCCGCGGGCGCGCATCGCCGTGAACGCGGCGTGCCCCGGGGTGTCGAGCACGACGATGGGCTGCCCGTCCTTGTTGGTGATCTTGTAGGCGCCGATGTGCTGCGTGATGCCACCGGCCTCGCTCTTGGCCACCGCGCTGTTGTGCAGTCGATCCATCAGCGTCGTCTTGCCGTGGTCGACGTGGCCCATGAACGTCACCACCGGCGCACGCGGCAGGGTCTCCTCGCCGGCGCTGCCCTCGACGAGCTGTTCGATGAGCTCGTCCATGGCCTCCTTGTGCTCGACGACGCTGATCTTGCGCTCGAGCTCCATGGCGACGAGTTCGACCTCCTCGTTGGTCAGGAACGAGTTGATGTTCTTGCCGGCGACGCCGAGCTTGAACGTCAGCGTGGCGATCAGTTCGCTGACCTTGATGCCGAGGCCCTCGGACAGGGCCTTGAGCGACACCGGTTCCTCGACCTCGACGACCTTGTTCGGGTCGATGGTCGGGGCAACGCGCGACTTCTTGCCGCCGCGACCGCTGTCGCGGCCACCGCGACCACCGGGGCCGCCCGGGCCGCGGCGCGAGCCGGGCTGCGGCGCCATGCGACTGCCGCTGCGTTGCTGCATCTTCTGCAGCGCCGCGCGGCGCAGATCGCGCGGCGGCTGCGGCGCCGAACGCCGGGTGGCGTCGCGGATCGTCTCCTGTGGCAGCTCGATGCGGCCGACAACCGTCGCCCGCTTCTGCGGCATGAGCAGCTTGCGAACGGGGTCGACCTCCATCTCGGTGCCGCCCGCCGCTTCGGCCGTCGCTTCGTCCGGCGCGGTGGGGGGCTCCGGCGGCGAATCCGCCGTTGCGGTTCCGGCTGTCGTCGGGACATTGCCGGCCGTCGTCGAGACCGGGACCGCAGTGGCGTCCCGCGGCTCGGCTTCGGCCGGCTCCGTGGCCGCCGAAGCAGAAGCCTCATTGGCCGCAGCCGTTGCAGGAGCTTGTGATGCCGACGACGCGGGTTGATCGGCGACGGGCTGCGCTGCCGTGCCGGCCTGCGCCGATACCGCGGCAGCATCGTCGGTCGCAGCTTCGCTCGGAGTCGTCGCGGCGTCGGCGATGGCCTGCCCGCTCGCCGCTTCGGCTTCATGCGGAGTCGCCAGCTGCATCGCTGGCGCCGGGGCAGTCGTCGCGGCTGCCGCCGCAGAGTCCGACGTCGCCGAGTCGGCGGCGGGCGTCGCGGCCGTCTCGGTCGGCAGCGCTGCGGTTTCCGCGTCCGCGATCGGCGCGGGCTCGGTCGCAGCCTCCTCGAGGGTCTTCTTCTCGAGGCGCTTCTTCGGCAGAGCCTTCTTCTTCGGCAATGCCTTCTTCTTGGGCAGGGCCTCGGTGCCGTCATCGGCAGCAGCGCCGGGCAGCTTCTTCCGCAAGCCCGGTGCCTTCGCCGGCTCGGCGGGGGTCCGCTGGACGCCTTGTGCCGACAGGCGGGCTTCGACCATCATCAGCTCGGCATCGTCGAGCACGGTCATGTGCGTCTTGATGTTCTCGAAGCCGATTTCACGCAGGAGCTTCGCCAGTTCGGGACCCTTCATCCCGAATTCCTTGGCCAGTTCGAAGACTCGTACTTTTTTCAATCGTGTTCTCAGTTGGGGTTGGCAGCCTGGTCGGTTCCCGAGGCTTCCGGGTCGTTGCTCTCTGCGGTCGCAGCAGCATCGCTGGCGGAGGTGTCTGTGGCGGTCGGGGCCGCATCGGAAGCTGCCGAGTCGGCTTCGCTCGGATTCACCTGCGGTTCGTTCGACGCGTCCTCATCTGCCGAGGCCGGGTTCTCGTCCGGATCGCCATCGGCCTGGTCCTCGGCCTCCACCGAACGCTCGAGTTCGGCCCGCGTCATGATGTCGATGTCCCAGCCGGTCAGCTTGCTCGCGAGGCGGACGTTCTGCCCCTTGCGCCCGATCGCCAGCGATTGCTGGTCTTCGTTGACGATCACGAGCGCTTTCCGGGTCACCGGGTCGAGGGTGATGTCGCCGACCTCGGAGGGCTTCAGCGCGTTGGCGATCAGGGTCACCGGCTCGTTGTTCCAGCGGATGATGTCGATGCGCTCGCCGTTGAGTTCGTCGATGATCGACTTGATGCGGTTGCCGCGGACGCCGACGCAGGCGCCGACGCAATCGACCTTCTCGTCGGCGGAGTCGACCGCGAGCTTGGTGCGATAGCCCGGCTCGCGTTCGATGCGGCGGATCATGATCGTGCCATCGGAGATCTCCGGCACCTCGACCTCGAACAGCGCGCGGACCAGGTCGCGGTGGGTCCGGCTCAGGATGACCTTGACCCGCGGCCCGACCTTCTTGACCTCGTAGACGAGGGCGCGGATGCGTTCGCCGACGTTGTAGTTCTCGCTGCGGACCTTCTCCGAACGCGGCAGGATGCCCTCGATGTTGCGGCCGAGGTTGACGATCACGGTGTCGCCCTCGAAGCGCTGGATGGTGCCGCTGACGATCTCGCCGACCTTGGTCTCGTAGTCGTTGTAGATGACGTCGCGCTCGGCCTCGCGAACGCGCGAGATGATCGCCTGCTTGACCGACATCGCGAAGATGCGGCCCTGCTCCTCCATCGAGACCTCGTAGTTGCACTGGAACTCGCCGGTGTCGCGATCGAGCATGATCTCGATGTCGTCGACGCCGTACTTCTTGGCCAGGGCAAGCGTCATGGCCTGCTCGATACCGACGATCAGCGCTTCCTTGTCGATCTCCTTGTCGCGGGCGATCGAATCGATGTAGCGAAGGATGTCAGCAGCGTTGGCCATGGAAGGGGCGGGTCATTCAAGCCGTCCGAAGACGGCACAGGGAAACGGCAAAGCCCTGGCAGGCAGCACAATCCCCGCCCCCCGAACCATGGGCTCGTGGGTATTCGGTCGAGAGGCAGCATGTTGTGCCGCCGCAGGACGGGGATTCCGCTGACTGCCCGGGCGAGGCCGGCAGTCGGTCGGACCAACCGACGACATTTCGATCGCCGATCAGCCCTTGTGGGCGCAGAATGCTAGCCACGCTGCGGTTGGGGTCAAGACGACATTGATTCCGCCCGCCGCGGTTACCGTCCTCGCGGCGCAACTAGGAGTAGTCATCGCCACCTGGACATGACCCAACTCGCCCACAACCTGAGCCTTCGGCCGTTCCGTCTCACCGACGCCGATGCGATCGAACCCTGGCTGTCGGCGCCGGGTCTCTCCCTGCCCGGAGGCGCCGCACGACGTGACTGGCCACTCCGCATCCTTGCCGATCAGCGCATCGTGCTGAAGGTGGCCGAGACCCGCGGTTGCAGGGTCGGCCTGGTCCGCCTCGATTGCGGTCCGGATCGCATCGCCGAGATCACGCTCGTCGTCGCACCCGAGAGCCGGCGGTGCGGTCATGGCCGGGCGATGCTCGAGGCGGCCGTCGTCCACGCCCGCAGCCTCGGCTTGCGTCTGCTGTGCGCCAGCATCGACCTCGGCAACGTCACGGCCTGCGAGTTCTTCCAGGACATGGGGTTCGTCAACGACGGACTCGTCGGCAGCCGGTTGCGTCTGGTGCGGCCGGTCCATGCCGGGCTCGGTCAGCCGCCACTCGTGATCGATGTCTGAACGGCGCCGCTCCCGATCGGTCTGACCCGGCTCGCCGTTGCCTTCGGCTCGGCATGGCCACTACGGTGCCCGGGTGTCCGCCGATTCCCCCGCACCACCTCCTGCCGTTCGTCTGACCAAGAAGGCCAGCGGCCTGGCTCGCCGCGGCCAGCTCTGGTTCTTCACCGACGACATTGCCGAGCCGGCGGGTTCGCCCGGGCAGTTGATCCGTGTGCGCGACGATGGCGGCCGCGATCTCGGCCTGGCCTTCCTCGCTGCTGCCAAGGTCGCCCTGCGACTGTGCGGCCCATGGCCCGGTCACGACATCCCCGACCGCGAGACGTTCTTCGCCGCGCGGCTCGCGGCGGCGCTGCAGCATCGGCCCGAGCTGAGCGTGGCGGATGCCGGGGTCCGTCTCGTCCACGGTGAAGGCGATGGCCTGCCGGGCCTGATCGTCGATCGCTACGGCCCGGTGCTCGTGCTGCAGGTCACGAGCGCCGCCGTCGAGAACGCGCTCGACGCGATCGTGCCGTTCCTCGTCGCCCGGACCGGAGCCGAGTCGGTCGTCGCGCGCAACGACATCCCGGCGCGCCGTCACGAGAATCTGCGACCCGAGGTGTCGTTGCTGCACGGCCGTCGCATCGAGGAGACGGTGATCAGCGAGCATGGCGTGCGCCACCCGATCCGCCCCTTCGACGGCCACAAGACCGGGTTCTACCTCGACCAGCGTCCGGCCCGCGCGCTGGTCCGGCAGCTCGCCTCGGGCCGCACCGTGCTCGACCTGTTCGCCTACCAGGGTGCGTTCTCGCTTTCGGCGCTGGCCGGTGGGGCGAGCGCCGCGCTCGCCGTCGACGAGTCGGTGCCGGCGCTCGATCGGGCCAGGGCCGCGGCGACCGCGAACAGGCTCGAAGGCCTGTCGACCGAGTCGGCCAACGTGTTCGATTTCCTGCGCGCGGAGCGCGATCGCGACGCCCGCCACGGCCTGATCATGCTCGACCCGCCGGCCTTCGCCAGGTCGAGGCGGGAACTGGCCGGAGCCGAGCGCGGCTACCGCGATCTCAACCGCCTCGCGCTGCGCGTCCTCGAGCCGGGTGGCCATCTGCTCACGTGCAGCTGCAGCCACCACGTTTCCTTGCCGCACTTCGAGGACATCGTGCGCCAGGCCGCCGCGGGGCTGCCGTTCCGCACCGTGCTGCTGCAGCGGCTCGGGGCCGGCCCGGATCACCCGTGCCAGATCACCCATCCCCAATCGGAGTATCTGAAGGTACTGTTGCTGCAGCGCCGCGACTGAGACCCCACGGCGGGCCCGAGCCGGAGCGGCCGTGTCCGCAACTGTCGAGATCACCGAACGCGATCGATTGCCACCATGACCGAACCCGTTGCCGCCCCCCTGCAGATCACGGTGAACGGCGAGGCGCGCGCCGTCGCCGCCGGCGCGACCGTTGCCGACCTGGTCGCCGCGCTCGGCATCGCCAAGGGGCCGGTCGCTGTCGAGCGCAACCGGGAGGTCGTGCCGCGGGCGGAGCACGGCGCCACGGCGCTCCGCGATGGCGACCGGCTCGAGGTCGTGACGTTCTTCGGTGGCGGGTAGGGGAGCCGGCACGGGCGGGCATGCTGCCGGCCAATTGGTGGCACTCCCCGTTTGACGGCCACCCGGACCTTCGCTATCCTCCTCGCCCCCATGAAGCTCAAGGTCACCAACAGCAACCGCAAGCGCGCCAAGAAGGTCGGCTTCCGCACCCGCAGCAAGACCGCCGGCGGCCGCAAGGTCATCAAGCGCAAGATCCGTCGATCGGGCAAGTTCCGCGTCGGCTAGGCCGCGCGCTGACTGCTCGACCGGTGTTCGCCGGTAGCCATACAACTCCCGCTCCGCCAAAGCCGCCGGATCGGGAGTTGTCGCGTGTACGGAGCGCGCCTCGCTCCCAGGCCTCGAAGCTCGGAGCTCAGACCTCGAAGCGGACCATCACCGAATTCGTCGGCACCGCGCCGAGCGCGTTGGCCCCCGGATCCATGGAGAGCCAGGCGCCGAAGACCTCGACGCCGATGAACGCCGGCGCCACCGGGATGGGCAGCGCGTAGGTCGCGTTGCCGAACGGGTCCGTCTGCACCCAGCTGGAGAAATCGGCCGACGAGGAGACGCGGCAATCCGCCGGCCCGCCGAACGCGGCCAGGCTGAGCGGCAGCGACATCCCGGACCAGCTTCGCCACGAGAAGCCGAGCAGGCAGAACGCCGAGCCGCCGAAGAAGAAGCGACCGCCACCGTTCAGGGTGATGTTGACTGTGCCGCCGAGCGAGGGGCTGCCGGAGGCGTGGATCGCGGGCGGGCCGTTCCACCCCGGGCAGGTGCTGTCGCCGAACACCACGAGATTCGACGCCGTGCCGCCGCCGCTGCGCAGCCGCGTGATCTCGGCGAGCAGGTCGTTCTTGGCCTGCACGACCTGGGCGTTCGTGCTCGCGATCAGGTTGTTGTTCTCCCAGGGGTCGGTCTGCAGGTCGTAGAGCAGATCGCTCGAACCGTAGCGGTGGATCAGCTTGTAGCGCGCATCGCGGATGGTGGCGTGACCGTTGGTGTTGGGCGCCGGCCAGGCGGTGCCGGTGAACTCCTCGGTGTAGGCGAACTGACGCAGCGGCGTCTGCGCCGGGTCGGTCAGGTAGGGCAGCAGGCTCACGCTGTCGATATCCTCGAAGGGGGCGACGGCGCGGCCGGCGCCGGCCAGCTCGAGCACGGTCCGGAACAGGTCGACGGCGCACGCCAGCGCGGTCACTTCACGGCCGGGCTGTTGGACGATCGGTCCGGAGACGATCAGCGGCACGTTGACGCCGCCCTCGTAGGGCGTGCCCTTGCTGCGGGTGCCGTCGAACGGCGCCACCGACTGGCGCTGCACCGTGCCGTTGTCGCCGATGAAGAGCACGTTGGTGTGGCTCATCGTGGCGGCGCCGAGAGTCGAGAACAGGCGGCCCATCTCGGTGTCGAGCGACTGCACCATGGCGCGATAGAACGGGATGTTGGCCGGCGTGTGGGTGGTCGGCTGCGGCACGAGGCCGGTCAGGTTCTGCGTGTGCAGGTGGGCGGGCGGGGCGTGATACGGGATGTGCGGCGCCTGATACGTCAGCACGCAGAGCCACGGTGTCGTCTGCGCCTGGATCCA